>JASBUM010000181.1 GCA_030147905.1 Acidimangrovimonas sp. | reverse complement strand
TCGCGCACGCCGGGCGAGACGATCAGCGGCAGGAGATCACTGTGACCGGGCGGCATGTCCTCGGTATCGACTTCGCGCCATTCGAAAGTGTCGAAACCGCCGCAATGGCTGCAAACGGGGTGCCACTGGGGGTGCACGCGCTCACACCGGCCGCAGACCCATTGCGGCCCGCGGGGCGCCGAGATCGCGCGGGTCAGCCAGCCCCTTATCACCGTGTCGTCGGAGCCTTCGCCACGCTCGATCGCGGCCATGATGGCAAGGCTGCGGGTCGTCGGGTGGTCCTCGGCCAGACGGCCGAGCGCGCGGCGCGCGGCGGGAAAATCCTCATCCGCAAGATGCAACTCGGCCAGCAGAAGCCGCGTTTCCCCGGCTTCGGGGTGCATGGCCGTGAGCATGCGGAACCGCTTCAGCCGCTCGGTGGCGCTTTCGTCCGGGGCGATCTCGGCGAAGGCCGCGGCCAGCTCGGGATGGGGCGTTATCTCCCATGCGCGCGCGATCACCCGCGCCGCCATCCGCGGCTTGCCCCGTGCGATGAAGGCCCGCGCCGCCATCGCCGCCCCGGGCACCAGGTCGGGCGACTTGCGGTTGGCGGCGATCGCGATTTCCCCGGCCTCGGCATCCCGGCCCGCTGCGGCATGCACGCGCGCCTCCTACAGTGCCAGCGCGGCATCGCGGCGGCGGAACAGATCGCGGGGCAGGGCGCCCGCACGGGTCTTGGCGTGAAGGGTCTGCCGCGCCCCGGCCCAGTCGCCGGCACCCGCCTGCAGCGCCAGCAGCGTGTCCTGAAGCTCCTCATGCCGGGGCTTGAGAGCGAATGCCTTCTGCGCCAGCTTGAGCGCGGTTTCCGTATCGCCCTCGGCGAGCTTCTGCTTCATCAGCCCGCGAATGCCCACGAAGCGGGTACGCTGGTCGTCCAGCATCCGCCTGTAGGTTGCCGCGGCCTTCTGGCGATCGCCCGCCATCTCGGCTGCCTGTGCCGTGATCAGATCGGTCAGTTCGGGCCGCTGCAGGTTGCGCTCGGCCCGCGCGGCGCGCGACAGCGCCAGCCGCCCCTCGCCCGAGGCGAGCGCCATCAGCGCATCGTTCAGCGCCTGATAGCCCTTCCGTTCACGGTTGCGGTCGAAATAGCGTGTCAGCGCCGTTTCGTCGCCGTTGAGAAACCGCAGGAACGCGACCAGAAGCCCGACCAGCCGCAGCAGCAGCCAGACCGCCGCAAGAAGAACAAGCGCGGCGATGACCGCCTGAAGCGGGCCCAGCGACATTTCCCATCCGCCGGCGGCGATACGGATGCCGCCACCGGTCTGCAACAGCATGCCGACCGCGCTCGTCGCCAGGGCGACCACGGCGACAAAGACCAGGATCTTCACAAGTGACCAGATCATGCGCGTGCCCTCACTTGCTGCTGATCTGGCCGGCAAGCCGGTTCGCGGCCTCCAGCGCGTCGAGCCGCGTTTGCGCCCGCGCGATCCAGCCGGCCATGGCCTTGCGGCCGGGCTCGGGCAGGGCGGAAAGCTCCTGAAGGCTTTGCTTCAGCGCGCCTTGACGCAGGTCGGCCTCGGCCCGCGACAGGATCGCATCGGGGTCGTTGCCGGGGCGCGGATGCAGGGCGCGCAGCCCGGTCTGGACACGCAGGAACGCACCCAGCCGCGCCACGACGCCGCTGCCCATCTCCGCCTTCAGCGACGCGGCAAGCGCCGCCCGCGACGCGTCGGGCCAGGCTGCGATCAGCGTGTCACGGCTGGCCACGCCGGTCGCGGCCGGATCGCCCAGCGCGGGCGGCACCGTATAGCCCTGCGCCTCTATCTGCTTGACGGCCGCGGCATAACCGCCGCCCAGTTGCAGCGCCGACTGGATCCGGCCCAGCGCGGACTCGGCCGCTGCGCGCCGGGCGGTCTGGTCGATCGCCTTGCGAAGGGTCGCCGCCTGGTCGCCCCCGGTCTTGAGCGTGGTATCCACGCGCTGCGACAAGGTCGAAAGCTTCTGCGCCAGATCGGCGCTGCGGGTCTGCTCGGCGGCCAGTTGGTCGCGCAGCGCCGCCAGCGCCTTCGAATCCACCGCGGTGGCAGCGCCGGCACCCTGCGCATTGGCCTTGTCGAGATTGTTGAGCCGCGCCTCGATCCGGCCAAGTGCGGTCTCGGTGGATTTCACCCGCCCGTCCAGCCCGCTGACCGCGTCCTGCAAGGCCGTCACCGCCTGCGCCTGCTTGCCGCGATCTGCCGTGTCGGCGCCAAGCTTCGTCTCGAGTGCCGAGACACGTCCGTCAAGCTTGGTCACCCGCGCACCCAGATTATCCAGCCGCGCGGCCTCACCGCGGCTGAACTTGTCGAAGGCGGCCGAAAGCGCGTTCAGACGATCCGCCGAAGGTCCGAACGGCCAGCCCTGGGGCACGAGATAGCGCGCCGCCGCAAAGCCGAGCACCGCGGCAAGGATTCCGCCCAGGACAAACCCCCAGACGGCGCCACCGCCCCGGCGCCTCGGCGGTGGCGGGCTTGCGGGCGCGGCAGGGGTCGTGCCCGCGCGGCCCGCGGCCGAGCCCGGCGTCCGGCTTTCGCCGGCACCCCGTTCGCGCTTCGCGTCCGACGGCGATTCACTCGCCTTGGCCTCCGCCCCCGAATGCGTGTCACGGGGCGCGTCGGGCGCCGGACCGGCGCCTGCTGGCGCCGATTGCGTCCCGGCGCCGGTGCCAGCCTTTGCCCCGCTCGCGGCCACGGTTGCTCCGGCAGCCGGTTCTGCCCGGCCTTCAGCCGCGCTGGCCGTCACGCCGGCGGAAGCGGCCTTGGCCCCCGCGGGAGCGTCGCCCTTCGTTCCGGGCGCAGTTTGTCCCGGCGCAGTTTGTCCCGGCGCGGTCTGATCCGGAGGAGTCTGACCAGCTGCGGCCTGGCCGGCGGATTTCCGCGCATCGACCGCCTTGCTGCTGCCGGACCCGCCTGCCGATGCGCCCGATTCCCGTTGGGGCGCGGCCGCCGTTTCCGATTGTGCCGCCTCGCCCTTGTGCGGTTTCTTCTGCGGCGTCTCGGATTCGGCCATGTTGCGGCTCCTTGCAAGATGCGCCCGACGGCGCGGTTCGGCGCGCCCACGGGCGGTGGACCGGCCGAACTTTAGACAGGCAGCGCACCGGCCTTCAAGCGTCACTGCCGGCGATTGCACCGATCACGCCCGCTATCACGGCTTTGCCATCGGGTCGTGCGGCAATCACGCGCCGTGGGCCGGACCAACATCCGAGCGCCGCGTCGCAGGCGGCGCTGATGGACACGGTGGTCAATTCCGCCCGCGGCAGGGGCGCTGCGGCGCGGAACAAGCCGGCGCTGCGCGGGGAAAACAGTGGCGCGACCACCGGCGCATCGCCATTGAGCACGGCGCGCGCCTCGGGTGTCAGGGGACAGGGTTCCTGATCGTATACCACGGACGAAATCGTCTCTATGCCGGCCGAGTTCAATTCTGCGCCGAGGTCGTGCCGACGCTCCGCACCATGCGGATAGAGCAGCGGACCAAGAGGCCTGTCGGCAAGGATCCGGTCGATCAGCGCCCGCGCGTCGCCGTCGGCCGAAACGGCATGCAGTCCACCCGCCGAAGTGGCCGCCGCGCTGCGAGGTCCGACGCACCAGGCTGGCAATCCGCGCCGGCCGCCGGCCGCCAGATAGGCCGCAACCGCATTCTCCGAAGTGAAGATCAGCCCGGCAACGTCGCCTGCGGGGACCGGCCCGGTTCGGAACCGGATCTCCAGCAGCGGCGAGAGCACGACGCGCGGCGCGGCCAGCCCTGCCGCGCGGGCACGCGCGACCGCGGCGCCGGCGAAACGGCGGCCCTGCTCTGCGGGCCGCGTGACCAGCAAGACGCACTCACGGACGGGGGGGCGGACGGGGCGATCAGGCATGTTCTGGCGGATCCGCTGGGGGCCTGGGCGCGGCGGGATTGTGCGGTGCCCCCGGGGGTGGTACCTGCAAAACATCCCAACAGCAACGGATGCCATGCGCAAGACCCTGACCATCCTCGGCCTCGAGAGCAGTTGCGACGACACCGCCGCGGCGATCGTGCGTCAGGCCGGAGACGACGCGCCAGCCGAGATCCTCGCCTCGGTCGTGGCCGGGCAGGGGGCGCTGCATGCGCCCTTCGGCGGCGTAGTCCCCGAGATCGCCGCGCGCGCGCACGCGGAACGGCTCGATCTCTGCGCCGAATCCGCGCTGCGCGAGGCCGGGATCGGGCTGGACGCGCTGGATGCGGTGGCGGTGACGGCCGGGCCCGGACTGATCGGCGGGGTCCTGTCGGGTGTGATGTGCGCCAAGGGCATCGCCGCCGCGACGCGCCTGCCCCTGATCGGCGTCAACCACCTTGCCGGCCATGCGTTGACGCCGCGACTGACCGACGGGCTGGCCTTTCCCTATCTGATGCTGCTGGTTTCGGGAGGACACTGCCAGTTTCTGCTGGTCCGCGGCGCGCAGGATTTCACCCGGCTTGGCGGTACGATAGACGACGCACCGGGAGAGGCCTTCGACAAGGCGGCGAAGCTCCTCGGGCTGGCGCAACCCGGCGGCCCGTCCGTCGAGGCCGAGGCGACGAGAGGCGATGCGGCGCGTTTCGATCTGCCCCGGCCGTTGCTGGACCGGCCCGGCTGCGACATGTCGTTCTCCGGGCTGAAGACGGCGCTGCTGCGCGGTCGGGACCGGCTGATCGAATCCCGGGGCGGCCTGCACGCCGCCGATCGGGCCGATCTGTGCGCCGGCTTCCAGGCCGCCGTCGCGGATGTCCTGGCCGAGAAGTCGCGCCGAGCCATCGCCGCCTATATGGCGGAGGCACCCGTCGCCCCCGCTTTCGCTGTCGCCGGTGGTGTGGCCGCCAACCGCGCCATCCGGGCCTCGTTGCAGACGGTGGCGCAGGGCGCGGGGCTGCGGTTTGTCGCCCCGCCCATGGCATTGTGCACCGATAATGCCGCGATGATCGCCTGGGCCGGTCTCGAACGTCTGCGC
>JASBUM010000167.1 GCA_030147905.1 Acidimangrovimonas sp. | reverse complement strand
GCCGACGGCGGCGAGATCGGCCGGGCCCAGGCGCTGCAGGCGCTGGCCGCGGGGCTCGAACCCCTGGTCGATATGAACCCCGTCCTCCTGAAGCCCGAGACCGATACCGGCGCCCAGGTGGTGCTGCGCGGGCGGCGGCTGGCCACGGTCACGGCGCGCGATTACGCAGCGATGAAGCCCAAGCTTCTGGACGCGGTGATCGAGAGCTTTCGCGCCCTCGAAGGCCGCTTCGATCTGGTTCTGGTCGAGGGTGCCGGCAGCCCGGCCGAGATCAATCTGCGCGCCGGCGACATAGCCAATATGGGTTTCGCCCGTGCCGCCGATGTGCCGGTGGTGCTGCTGGGCGATATCGACCGCGGCGGCGTCATCGCCCAGATCGTCGGCACCCGCGCCGTGCTCGATCCGGCGGATGCGGCGCAGATCCGCGGTTTCGTGATCAACAAGTTCCGCGGCGACCCGGCGTTGTTCGAGCAGGGCTATGCCGAGATCGCCCGGCGCAGCGGCTGGCCCGGGTTCGGCGTGCTGCCCTATTTCGATCGTGCCGGCGCCTTGCCGGCCGAGGATGCGCTCGATCTCCACCGCGCCCGGCCGGTGCAGGGCGGGGGCGAGGCCGGGCCGCGGACCAGGGTCGTCTGTCTCGGCCTGTCGCGGATCGCCAATTTCGACGATCTCGATCCGCTCGCGGCCGAGCCCGGGGTCGACCTTTCGGTGCTGCGCGCGGGCGAGGCGCTGCCTGGCGATGCCGATCTGGTCATCGTTCCGGGCAGCAAATCGACGCGCGGCGATCTCGATTTCCTGCGCGCCCAGGGTTGGGATATCGACCTGGCCGCCCTTCGCCGTCGGGGCGGGCATATCCTGGGTCTGTGCGGCGGCTATCAGATGCTCGGCCGCGCGGTCGCGGATCCCGAAGGGATCGAGGGCGCGCCGGGCGAGACGCCGGGGCTGGGGCTTCTGGACGTCGCGACGGTCATGGTGCCCGACAAGCGGCTGACGCGGGTCGTGGCCGAGCATCTGGCCAGCGGAAGCGTCTTGCAGGGCTATGAGATCCATATCGGCCGCACCGAGGGGCCCGATTGCGCCCGGCCTTTCGCGCGCCTCGACGGCCAGCCCGAAGGCGCGATCTCGTCCGACGGACGGGTGATCGGCAGCTACTTGCACGGAATCTTCGCCGGCGACGCTTTTCGCCGCGCCTTTCTTGCGTCGCTGGCGGGCGGCGACGCGGCGCCGGCGGGCGGGGTGGATTATGGCGCGGGGGTCGAGGCCGCGCTCGATGCGCTGGCTGCGCATATCGAGGCCCATCTCGATCTTGACGGCCTGCTGGCTCTGGCGCGCTAGAGGGTTTGCGGGCGCGATGGCGGTCGGCCCCCGTCCCGCGCCTCAGCGGGTTTCCCAGGCGGTGGCGGTGTTCTTCTGCCAGCCGGTGCGGTCGAGCAGCGGCGTGTCATCGGTGAATTCAGGCCAGCCGAGACAGAGGTAGGCGGCGAATTCCCAGCCCTCGGGCACGTCGAAGATTCGCTCCATCGCCCGCGGCTCGACGATCGACACCATGCCGAGGCCAAGGTTCTCGGCCCGCGCCGCGAGCCATATCGTGTGGATTGCCATGGCGGTGGATTGGCGCAGCGTCTCGGGTAGGGTGCGTCGGCCCAGCCGGTGGCCCTCGGCCGGGTCGGTGACGGTGAAAACGGCCAATTGCACCGGCGCGGCGTCGAGCCCGGCGAGCTTCAGTTCCAGATAATCCGCGCGGCGGGCATCGTCATATTCAGCCGCGGCCCGAGCGTTGCAGCGTTCGAATTCCTTGCGCACAGCGGCACGCAGAGCGGGGTCTTCGACGCGCAGCACGCGCCAGGGGCGGGCATTGCCGACGGAGGGGGCGCATTCCATCGCTTGGCGCAGGCGTTCGATCGCCGCCTCGGGCACCTGGTCGCGACGGAAATGACGCACGTCGCGGCGCCAGCGCAGGATCCGCGTCAGGGATTGGCTGTCGCTTGCAGTGAATTCCATCGCTAACCCTCCAGCGCCGCGGCCAATCGGCGCCATTCCGTCTCGCTGCCGGGCAGGCCCAGCCTTAGCCAGCTTTTGGAATAGCTGAAGGCGCGTGTCCAGATCCGCGCTTGGGCGAGCTGCCGCTGCGCCGCCGTGGCGTCATCGGTCTCGTAAAGACGGAACAGCGCGGTTCCGCCGACCAGGCGCCAGCGCGCCCGCGCCGCCAAGGCGTCGAGCCGCGTGGCCTCGGCATGCAGCCGGGCGGTGCTGGCCTTGGCCCAGGCGCGATCGGCCAGCGCGCGGGCGCCGATGGCCAGTGCCGGGCCCGAAACCGGCCAGGGTCCGGCCATGTCCGCCAGCCGGGCGATGGTCTCTTCGGCGCCTAGCGCAAAGCCGAGCCGCAGCCCGGCGAGGCCGTAGAATTTGCCGAAGGAACGCAACACCAGCACATTAGCCATGTCCGGACGGAGCAGATCGGGCGCGACCGAAATCGCGGGCGTCGGATCGGCGAAACTTTCGTCGACCACCAGGCGCCCGACCCGGCGGGCCAGCGCCTGCACCGCCTTGGGCTCCAGCCGCGTGCCATCGGGATTGTTGGGGTTGACCAGAACCGCGAGATCGGCGCCGCCGAGATCCTCGGCCCGGGTAACCTCCTGCACCGTCCAGCCGGCCGCCCGCAAGGCCGCGGCATGTTCGTTGTAGCTGGCAGCAAGGACCCGGGCACGGCCCGGCGCCGGGTCAAGCCGGGGCATGAGCTGGATCGCGGCCTGGGCGCCCGCGAGCGGCAGCAC
>JASBUM010000149.1 GCA_030147905.1 Acidimangrovimonas sp. | reverse complement strand
TCTCTATCCGGGCAAGGTCTTCAACGGCCGGGTCGCGGCGATCGGGGCCGGCACGGGGGCGGAATTCTCGCTGCTGCCGGCACAGAACGCGACCGGCAACTGGGTGAAGGTGACCCAGCGCATTCCGGTTCGCATCGTGCTGGACAATCCGCCTGCGGATCTGTCGCTGCATTCGGGCATCAGCGCGAATGTCACGGTGGAAACCGGGCATGCACGGCATCTGAGCGACCTGCTGCCCTTCGGATTGTAGGAATGCGGCGCGGGTGGGGGGCGGTTTTGCCGCGCCCTGCGCTGGCCGCGACATGGGAACGAACCGGCCCGCGCGCGAGACCCTGCCGCGACGCGGCGAGCGGCCGGTGCTGCATGGAAGACGACAGATGAGCCAGGACAACCAACGGGCCGGTGGCGGCGGCGGCAAGCCGGCGGCGCGCGGGCTGATCACCTTCTCGATCATGGCCGCCACGGTGATGCAGGTGCTGGACACCACCATCGCCAACGTGGCGCTGCCTTCGATGATGGGGGATCTGGGCGCCACCCAGGACACGATCACCTGGGTGCTGACATCCTATATCGTGGCGGCGGCGATCATGACGCCGGTGACCGGCTGGATTTCCGACCGCTTCGGGCGCAAGCGCGTCTTCATCGTCAGCATCATCGGCTTCGTCGTGGCCTCGATGGCCTGCGGCATGGCCTGGAGCCTGACCTCGATGGTGGCGTTCCGGCTGATCCAGGGCCTGTTCGGCGCGGCCATCGTGCCGCTGAGCCAGACGATCCTGCTCGACATCAACCCGCCGGAAAAATTCGGCCAGGCGATGGCGCTGTGGGGGGCGGGGATCATGGTCGGCCCGATCGTCGGCCCGACGCTCGGCGGCTGGCTGACCGAGAATTTCAACTGGCGTTATGTCTTCTTCATCAACCTGCCGGTCGGCATCGTCGCCGCGCTCGGTGTCGCGGCCTTCCTGCCCGAGACCCGGATCCGGTTGCGAAGTTTCGATTTCTTCGGCTTCGCGATGCTGTCGCTGGCAGTGGGCGCGCTGCAGATGATGCTCGACCGCGGCGGCGCCAACGCCTGGTTCGCCGCCATCGAGACCTGGATCGAGCTGGGCCTTGCGCTGACTGGGCTGTGGGTCTTCGTGATCCATATCTTCACCGCGAGAAATCCTTTCATCGAGCCGCCGATCTTCGCCGACCGCAACTTCGTCGCCGGCACGCTGTTCGGTTTCGTCGTCGGGCTTGTGCTGTTCTCGAGCCTTGCGCTGCTGCCGCCGATGCTGACCGAGATCTTCGGCTATCCCGAGATGACCACAGGCCTTGTGATGGCGCCGCGCGGGGTCGGCACGATGATCTCGATGCTGGCCGTGGGGCGGTTGGTGCAGCGGGTCGATCCGCGCAAGCTGGTGGTGGTGGGGCTTCTGCTCACCTCCTATTCCTTCTACATGATGTCGGGCTTCTCGCCGCTGATGGGGGAGACGCCGGTGATCGTGTCGGGCATCATTCAGGGGCTGGGGATGGGGCTGGTCTTCGTGCCGCTCTCGACGGTGGCCTTCTCGACCATCGCGGCCAAGTACCGGGGCGAGGCGACCAGCCTGTTCACC
>JASBUM010000144.1 GCA_030147905.1 Acidimangrovimonas sp. | reverse complement strand
CCCAGCATCATCACCACCGCGTCCAGCGGCGCATGCGTTTCGAGCAGCGCCGGCAGCACCCTGAGCGCGTTGCGATGCGCCCCCTCGATGGGATCGTCATGCACCGTGGTGCGGCCCGGAAGCCCCTCTTCGATCACCTCGATGGCCGATCCGCGCATTGCCCCGGCAAGCCTGCCGGGCCAGCGCTCGGCCTGCCCCAGCCGGCCGCGCGCGGCCAGCGTTTCCATCGCGATGGTGCCGTGGGTATTCGAATCGCCCAGGCACAGGACGACGCGCGTCGGCCCGGCCTTCACAGCCGGGCCCCGCCGTCGGGGTCGAACAGATGCACCGCCGCAGGCGCGAAGCCAAGCGTCAGCGCGGCACCCGGCCGGGCCTCCAGCCGATCGCGCATCACCGCGGTGATCTCGCGCCCCCCCGCCCGCATCACGACGTGGGTCCCCGCGCCCGTGGGCTCGACCACCGCGACGGTTCCCGTGATGCCAAGATCGGCGCGCTCCAGATGCTCGGGGCGGATGCCGACCGTCACCGGCCGGCCATCGATCCCGCCCGCCGGCGCCCCCTTGGCGGCCATCACCGCAGGTCCCAGCGCCACCTCGGCGTCCAGCACCGAAAGGACCGGATGCCCATCGCGCAGGTGGAGCCGACCGTCGACGAGGTTCATTGCCGGCGAGCCGATGAAACCGGCGACGAAAAGATTGGCCGGCCGGTCGTAAAGTTCGAGCGGCGCGCCGATCTGCTCGATCCGGCCGCCCTGCATCACCACGATCTTGTCGGCCATGGTCATCGCCTCGATCTGGTCGTGGGTGACATAGACCGTGGTCGTCGCGAGGCGCTGGTGAAGCTCGCGGATCTCGGCACGCATCTGGACCCGGAGCTTGGCGTCGAGATTGGACAGCGGCTCGTCGAACAGGAACACCTTGGGATCGCGCACGATCGCCCGACCCATCGCCACCCGCTGGCGCTGCCCGCCCGAAAGGGCGCGAGGGTAGCGGTCGAGGTAGTCGCGCAGCCCCAGCACCTCGGCCGCCTTCTCGACCCGCGCACGCACCTCGTCGCGCGCCATGCCGCGCATCTTCAGCGCGAAGCCCATGTTCGCCGCCACCGTCTTGTGCGGATAGAGCGCGTAGTTCTGGAAGACCATCGCGATGTCGCGTTCCGCCGGGGGCAGGCTGTTGACCACCCGTCCGCCGATGCTGATCGTGCCGGCGGTGATTCCCTCCAACCCCGCGACCATCCGCAGAAGGGTCGACTTCCCGCAGCCCGACGGACCGACCAGCACGGTGAATTCGCCGTCGGCAATGTCGATATCGAGCCCGTGGACCACCTCGAGCGCGCCGTAATTCTTGCGCAGCGCGCGTATCGTGACCTCTGCCATGCCTCGCTTCGCCCCTTTTCCTCGCTCCCGCATCCAGAGTTAACGCGGGGAAAGGGCGCTGTCCACGATCTAGGCATACTAACATGTTAGAATCTTGACAGAGGACCCCAAAGGCTGAAAAGCTTCGCATCGAGGGGGAGGCGCGCAGCCTGACCATCCGTGCGGAGACGTACGGCCGGCCGCGCGCCAGACGCGACGGAACCGGCAGCGGAAGCCGGACGACGCAACAGATCAATAGGGAGGATTGATCGTGAAACGTGAACAATACGAAATGCTGATGCGCGCCCAGCGGATGAACCGGCGCGACGTGCTGAAGGGGGCGGCCAGCGTGGGCGCGGCCGCCGCCGTGGGCGGGGTCGCGACGGGCATCGGCGTGCGCCCCGCCTATGCCGCCAATGACGAGGCCCTGCGGCGCGAGATCATCAAGATCCCCGGCGTCGGCAAGGGCTCGCCCACCGATGCCGACTGGCAGAAGGTCGGGGAACTGTGCCTCGGCCCGACCAAGGAACGGGTCAAGCCGGGCGAGTTCAAGGGCGTCAAGCTGACCTTCATGGGGCTGAACAACCAGAACCAGCACGATTTCCTGTTCCGCGGCTTCCTCAAGCCTTGGGAGAAATACACCGGCGCCCAGATCTCGTGGATCGATCTCGCCCAGGCCGATTACAACGCGCGCCTGCAGCAATCCATCGCCACCAAGACGATCGATTTCGACATGATCGAGATGGGCGCGCCGTTCGAGGGCGACACCGCCGGGCGCGGCCTCCTGTCGGAGATGCCCGACTGGGTGAAGACCGAGATCGACATCAACGACTACGTCGATTACCTCAAGCCGCCGGTCGGCACGTGGGATGGCAAGACCTATCGCGTCTCGATCGACGGGGATTGCCACAACTTCAACTACCGCAAGGATTATTTCTCCGACAAGGACTTTGCCAAGGCGTGGAAGGACGAAGGCCACAAGGGTGAATGGAAGGTGCCGCGGACCTGGGCCGAGGTGCAGGAGGTCTCGAAGTTCCTCAAGGGCAAGAAGGATCCGCTTTCGGGCGGCTCGGCCTATGGCTATCTCGATCCCTACAAGGGCTGGGGCGGCTTCGGGTTCTATTTCCTCGAGGATCGCGCGACATCCTACGTCAAGATGCCGGGCGATCCGGTCTGGCTGTTCGACCCCGACACGATGAAGCCGCTGGTCAACAATCCCGGCTGGGTCCGCGCGATCCAGGAGGCGATGGACCTGAAGGCCTACGAGCCAACCGACCAGATCAACGCCGATCCGGGCACCACCGGGTTCCAGCAGTTCCTTGCCGGGACCGGATCGATGATCACCTGGTGGGGCGATATCGGGCAGGACGCAAACACCTCCGACAGCTCGGTCGTCGGCGATGTGGCCGGCTTCGACATCCTGCCCGGATCGGAAGACGTCTACGACCGCAAGGCTGGCAAGTGGGTCAAGGCCAAGGACGGCATCAACTTCGCGCCCAACTGCGCCTATCTGGGCTGGGGCGTCTACGTGATGGCGCGGGCCAATGGCGACAGCATGAAGCACAAGGCGGCATGGAGCGCGGCGGCACATCTGGGCGGAAAGAACCTGTCGCTGTGGACGGTGATGTATCCCTCGGGCTTCCAGGTCCACCGCAAGAGCCATTCGAACATCGATGAATGGGTCTATGCCGGCTACAAGCGCGAATACATCAGCAATTACCTCGCCTCGCAATTCGGCTCCTACAACCATCCGAACCGCTGCATCGAGCCGCGCATTCCCGGCATCTTCCAGTATTATTCGGTGGCCGAGGACGAATTGGCCAAGGGCTATGCCGGCAAGTACAAGTCGGCGCAGGAGACGGCCGATGCAATCGCCGCGGCGTGGGAAAAGCTGACCGACCAGATCGGGCGCAAGGACCAGATCAAGCTCTATCGCGCCTCGCTCGGCATGTGACCCGAACCGCGGGGCGCGCGCGCGCACGCACACGCACAAGCGCCGCCCAAGGCGCCGCCGCGCCCCGCGTCTCTACCCGCAGGAAAGACGAATGGACGATACAGGCGACAGGCTTCACGTGGTGACCGCGGATGCGATCCCGGCCGGCCGGCAGACGTTCGGGCGCGCGCTGATCTGGGGCAGCTTCGGCATCCTCGTGCTGGTCGCCGCGCTGCAGTTCCTGCAAAGTTACAACGTCTTCAGCGTCGGCTTCGCGAACTGGCGGCCCACGCTCTACGCCTATGTGCTGTGGGCGGTGTGCCTGTGCTGGGGGCAGGTGGTGCTGCGCGGCGAGCAGGGCAAGCGCACGCTATTCGTCCTTCCGGCGGTCCTGTTCACCGTGGCGATGGTCGTCTTCCCCCTGATCTTCGGCCTGTCGATCGCATTCTCGGACTGGAACCTCGCCTCGAGCGAGGGGCCGCATTTCAACGGGCTGGCCAATCTTCGGCAGATGTGGGGCGATACGTTCTACTGGAACGCGCTTCTCAACATGGTCTATTATGTCCTTGCGATCGCTGTTGAATATGCCATCGCCTTCGGGCTTGCGCTGCTTTTGGCGGCCGACATCCGGGCGCGCAAGTTCTTCCGGGTGGCCTTCCTTCTGCCCCTGATGCTTTCGCCGGTCGCGGTCTCGTGGATGATCGGCAAGTCGATGCTCGAGACCCGCTTCGGCCCGCTTTCGCATGTCGCGCGCTGGCTGGGCTGGGAACATCCCGCTTTCTTCGGCTCGCCCTGGATCGCGCGGGCCACCATCGAGGCGATGGACGCGTGGACCTTCATCCCCTTCATGATGATCATGATCCTGGCCGGATTGCAGGCGATCCCGAGGGAGTTGCAGGAGGCCGCCCGCGTCGACGGCGCCAGCGCATGGAAGAGCTTCTGGGAGGTGACCTTTCCGCTGATGCTGCCGGTCTCGATCACGGCGGTGATGATCCGCATCATCTTCAAGCTCAAGATCGCCGATATCATCATCACCGTCACCTCGGGCGGGCCGGGCGGCGCGACCGATTCTGTCACCAGCTACATCTACCGCGTCTACCGCGACCGCTCGAACGTGGGCTACGGCACGCTTCTGGCGATGTTCTACCTGGTGGTGATCGTGATCTTCATGACGGCCCTGATGAAGCTGGTCGATCGCTGGATGAACCCGAGGTATTGAGATGGCCGACGTCACCACCCAGATCTTTCACGATTCGGCCGCCGACCGAGGCTTTCGCGCGCGCCGCTGGGGCGGGAAGGCGGCGATCTACGCGGCACTTCTGTTCTGGACGCTGGTCTGCCTGTTTCCGATCTACTGGACGATCTCGACCTCCTTCAAGGCCGCGCCCGACGTGATGCGCGGCCATATCGTGCCGTGGTGGGATTTCACGCCCAAATGGCTGGGCTGGCGATCGCTTGGCCTGTCGCCCGACACCATTGACCAGATCTCGACCGTGCGCGACCAGTTCATGCTGCGCTTCGTCAATTCGGCCATCGCCGCGCTGTCGTCCTCGGCGCTTGCCGTCGCGCTCGGCTCCTGCGCGGCCTATGGGCTGAGCCGGTTCAGCTACAGGTTCGGCTGGATGCGCAACGCGGATATCTCGTTCTTCTTCCTCAGCCAGCTGATCCTGCCGCCGGTCGTGCTCGCCCTGCCCTTTCTCGTGGTCTACAAGGATCTGGCACTGCTGGACACGCGGGTCGGGCTGATCATGCTCTACACGCTCACCGTGCTGCCGATCGTGATCTGGATCATGCGCGACCAGTTCGGCTCGATCCCGACCGAGCTGGAAGAGGCCGCACTGGTCGACGGTCTCTCGATCTGGGGCGCCTTCCTGACCATCATCCTGCCGATTGCCCTGCCCGGCATGGTCGCGGCCTTCATCCTCAGCCTCGTGCTGACCTGGAACGAATATTTCTTTGCCGCGCTCCTGACCGGAACCAATGCCGTGACCCTGCCGGTGATGGTGGCAAGCCAGACCGGATCGCAGGGCATTTCATGGTGGTCGATGGCGGCGCTGAGCTTTGCCGCGATCCTGCCGCTGATCGTGATCGGGATCGTGCTGGAGCGCTACATCATCAAGGGCATGGCGGCCGGCGCGGTGAAGTGAGGGGCCGGACCGCCCCGGCCCGACCTTGCCCGCCGCCGATCGCCGCCCCGTCATCTTCGCCCCCGTCTTCGTCCGCCACCGCCTAGTCCGCCACCGCTTCGTCCCCCGCCCCGACATCGCCATCGGCATCCTCTTCGGCACCGAGCGCCGCCATCAGATCGGCGTTGCGGCGATAGAGGGCGCGAAAGACCTCCATCCGCCGGGCATAGACCGCAAGCCGGCGCGGCTTGACGCTGCGCTCGACCGGGTTCCAGGCGGCGATGTCGCCACGCGAAACCCGCCCGATCGCCAGTGCCGCCAGAAAGGCATCCCCGAAGGCCGCGCCGACACTCTGGCGGCAGAGTTCCTGCGTCACCGCTCCCAGATCGGATGTCGCCTGCAGCCACAGCGCGTTCTTCGTCCCGCCGCCCACCGCGCGCATCCGTCCCGGTGCCAGTCCCGCTTCCCGGAACGCATCCAGCGCATCCGTGCTCGCCGCCGCGATCCCCTCGATCAGCGCGCGATAGAGATCGCCGCGGCCATGCGTCAGGTTCAGCCCGAAGAAGACCCCGCGTGCGGCCGGATCGTGCAGCGGCGTACGCTCGCCCGAGAAATAGGGCAGCAGGATCAGTCCGCGCGCACCGGGCGGGCTTGCCTCGGCCTCCCGTGCAAGCGTGGCGAAGGCGCTTTCGCGCGGCAAGTCGCGGGCGAAGTGATCGCGGAACCAGTGCGTGAGCGTGCCCGAGGTGGCCAGCCCTCCCATCGCCGCATGTTCACCCGGAAAGATCCACGGCCCGTACCACAACCGCGGATCGTGGGTCCGCCGATCGCCGACCCGGATCATGAACATGGTCGAGCCGTACATCATCATCATGTCGCCCGGACCGGTCACGCCGACGCTGACCGCCTCGGCCACCGCGTCGATGGTGCCGCAGGTCACCGGCGTGCCGGCGGCAAGCCCGCATTCCGCCGCCGCCTCCGGCGTGATCCGCCCCGCGATCTCGGTCGGCCAGAGCAGACGCGGCAGCCAGCCGGTATCGACGATCCCCTCGGCCATATCGGGTGCCCAGTCCCCGGTTCCAGCATCATAGACCGGGCTGAAGCCGGCGGCAGTATGCGGGTCGATCACCCATTCGCCGGTAAGACGATGCACGAGATAGGAAGTGGCGCTGCCGATCCGCGCGCAGCGCGCGAAAAGCTCGGGGCGGTTGCGTCGGAACCACAGGATCTTCGGCCCGACCGACTGCGCGGTCAGCGCATTGCCGCCGCGCGCAAGGATCGTCTCCGCCCCGAGCCGCGCGCTCAAGCTCTCGATCTCGCGCGCCGCGCGCGTGTCGACGCCGTAAAGAATGGAGTTCATCAGTGGCACCCCCGCCTCGTCCAGCGCCACCATGCAGGGCCCGATCGCCGAAACCGCCAGCGCATCGACCCGCGCCGCCGGCACCTCCGAACGCGCCACCAGTTCGCGCGTGATGGCCGCCAGATCACCCCACCAATCGGCCTCGGGGCGGTGTTCGGCCCAACCCGGGGCGGGCACCAGCATCTTGTGCGGACGCGCCGCCTGCGCCAGCACCCGCCCCGAGGCGTCGACAAGCACGCCCTTGCTCTCGAAAGTGCCGATATCGACGCCGATCGTGCATCGACCGCCGGCCTCCGCTTCCCTCGCCTGCCCCATGCCCTCCCCCCGATACGGCGCGCAACGCGCATCTTCATCCGGGCCAAATACCGCCCCGCCGGAGGCGTCCGCGGCCATGCCACAGGACCCGCGCCCCCGCGCGCCAGGCACAGCCCCGGCCAAGCACCCCTGCCCGGTGCCGGACCGGGCCACAATAGCGCGGAAGGGATTGGGGCGGAAACCGAAACATACTAGCATGTCAGCATCGGAGGGGCGAATCCATGACGCTTGAAACCATTCACTGGCAGCGCGCGGGCGGCCGCGCGATCGACTTCACCCGGCTGGGCTTCGGCACCGCGCCGCTGGGCAACCTCTATCGGGCGATTTCCGAGGATGCGGCCCAGGCGTCGCTGGAACGGGCCTGGACCGCCGGCGTCCGCTATTTCGACACCGCGCCGCTCTATGGCTTCGGCCTGGCGGAGACCCGGCTCAACCACTTTCTGCGCGGCCGCCGGCGGGACGATTATGTCCTTTCGACCAAGGTCGGCCGGCTGCTGTCCCCGGCCGATGCCGTCAGTCGCAGCGGCGCGGACCGCTGGTTCGATGTGCCCGCCCGACGCGAGATCTACGATTACGGCTATGACGGGGTGATGCGAAGCTTCGAGGCCTCGCTCGAACGCCTCGGGCTCGACCGGATCGACATCCTCTACGCCCACGACCTCGACCGGTTCAACCACGGCGGGCCGGGCGCGCTCGAGGCCCGGCTGGAGGAATTCATGGCGGGCGGCTACCGCGCCTTGCTGGGCCTGCGCGAACAGGGCGTGATCGCGGCCTTCGGCGCCGGGGTCAATCAATGGCAGCCCTGCCAGTGGCTGGCGGAACGCGGCGATTTCGACCTCTTCCTGCTCGCGGGGCGTTACACGCTACTCGAACAGGAGGCGCTCGACAGCTTCCTGCCGCTGTGCGTGGCGCGCGGGAT
>JASBUM010000139.1 GCA_030147905.1 Acidimangrovimonas sp. | reverse complement strand
GCGCCGATCATGCGGCGGGTGGTGTCGGTCAGCTTGCGCGCGCGCAGCGTGCTGTCTTCCAGCTCGCCCACCCGGATCGCCATGTCGAAGCCTTCCGAAATCAGCTCCACATAGCGGTTGTTGAGCACCATGTTGACGGTGATCTCGGGATATTCCAGCAGGAAGTTCCCCAGAACCGGCGACAGCAGATTGACGCCGAAATCGGTGGCCACCGAAATGCGCAGCAGACCCGAGGGCGCGCTTTGCATCGAGGTCACCAGCGCATCCGCCTCCCCCGCATCGTTGAGCACCCTGCGCGCCCGGTCGTAATAGGCAAGGCCGATCTCGGTGGGCGAGACACGTCGGGTAGTACGGTTCAGAAGCCGCGCACCCAGCCGCGACTCGAGCGCCGAGACATGCTTCGACACCGCCGACTTGGAGATCCCCATCTTCTTGGCCGCGTCGGTGAAGCCGCCTTGGTCGACGACCGTGGCAAAGGCCTCCATCTCGGTCAATCTGTCCATTGTAAACCCTGTGAATACTCTGATCCCGCCAAACGGTTATTGAACCCAATTCAGGCAAGATTGCGGTAGGCTACGGACAATGTTGGGACTTTCGCCAAGGGTGTATCTGCGGCATGGCACTCCCCCCAGAAATTGCGACCGATGCGCTGGCGGCCCGAAACGCGCGCGGGCGGGCCCATCCCGCCCGGCGCGGCACGGATCTTGCCCGATACTCCCCGGGGGGTGCCGCGCAACATGACGGCCGCGCCGGTCAGAGCGAGGCGGCCAGCCGCGCGCCCTGATCGATCGCGCGCTTGGCGTCAAGCTCGGCCGCAACATCCGCACCGCCGATCACATCCGCCGCGATGCCCGCCGCCTGCAGCTTCGCCGCAAGGCTGCGTTCCGGCTCCTGTCCGGCGCACAGCACGATCGTGTCGGCGGCGATCAACTCGGGGTTCTCGCGCGCCGGACCATGGCTGATCCACAACCCCGCCGCCTCGATCCGTTCGTAGTTGACGCCGCCAAGCATCCGAACCCCGCGATGCTGAAGCGATGCGCGGTGGATCCAGCCGGTGGTCTTGCCCAGCCGCCGGCCGGGCTTCTCGGCCTTGCGCTGCAACAATGTCACCGCACGCACGGATGCGCGTGGCGCGGGCCCGCCCGGGGCGAGACCGCCCGCCACAGTCTCGGGATCGGCGACGCCCCATTCGCGCCGCCAGAGCGCCGGGTCTAGCGTTGCGCTGGTTCCAGTCTCGGTCAGGAATTCCGCGACATCGAAACCGATACCACCCGCGCCGACGATGGCCACCCGCGCGCCCACCGGCGCATCACGTTGCAACACGTCGGCATAGCCCAGCACATGGGCCGCCTCCTGACCCGGAATCGCCGGATCGCGCGGGCGTACGCCAGTGGCCAGGATCACCCGATCGAAATCCGCCAGTTCGGCCGGTGCCGCATCGCAGCCCAACCGCAGATTGACACCCCGCCGGGCGATCATCACCTCGAACCACGCAACGAGGCCGTCGAATTCTTCCTTGCCCGGAATGCGTCGCGCCATGTTCAGCTGTCCGCCGATATGCCGCTGGCGCTCGAAAAGCGTTACCGCATGGCCGCGCTCCGCCGCGACCAGCGCCGCCGAAAGGCCCGCGGGCCCCGCTCCCACGACCGCCACCCGCAATCGACGCGCGGCGGGCGCATAGACCAGTTCGGTCTCGTGGCAGGCGCGCGGATTGACCAGACAGGTCGATATCCGCCCCGAAAACGTGTGGTCGAGGCAGGCCTGGTTGCACGCGATGCAGGGCGCGATCTCGGCTGCGCGGCCGGCGGCTGCCTTGGCGACGAAATCGGGATCGGCCAGGAACGGGCGCGCCATCGACACCATGTCGGCCATGCCGCCGGCCAGAACCTCCTCGGCGGTTTCGGGCGTGTTGATCCGGTTCGAGGCGATCAGCGGGATGCCCACCTTGCCCATCAGTTTTCGCGTGACCCATGCAAAGCCCGCCCGCGGCACCGAGGTGGCGATGGTCGGCACCCGCGCCTCGTGCCAGCCGATCCCGGAATTGAGGATGTCGGCGCCGGCGCCCTCGATCGCGCGCGCCAGATGCACCACCTCGTCGAAGCCCTGCCCGTCGGGCACCAGATCCATCAACGAGATGCGATAGATCACGATGAAGTCGCGCCCGACCGCCGCCCGCAGCCGGGTCATGATCGCCACCGCGAGCCGCTGGCGATTCTCCATGCTCCCACCCCAGCGGTCTTCGCGTCGATTGGTGCGCGGGGCGAGAAACTGGTTGATGAAGTAACCCTCGGAGCCCATCAGCTCGACCCCGTCGTAGCCCGCCTCGCGGGCGCGGACGGCGGCGGCGACGATATCGGCGATCTGCTTCTCGATCCCCGCCTCGTCAAGCGCGCGCGGAACGAACGGCGAGATCGGCGACTTGATCGCGCTGGCCGACACGCAATCGGGGCCATAGGCATAGCGGCCCGCATGCAGGATCTGCATGGCGATGCGCCCGCCGTCGGCGTGGACCCGGTCGGTCACCTGGCGGTGGTGGGCGATATCCTCGGCCGAGAACAGCCCCGATGCACCGGGAAAGACCCCGCCCTCGCGGTTGGGTGCCATGCCCCCCGTCACGATCAGCCCGGCGCCGCCGCGTGCGCGGGCGGCATAGAATTCGGCGATCCGGTTCCAGTCGCCCGTTTCTTCCAGATTGGTATGCATGGAACCCATCAGCACCCGGTTGGGCAGCGTGACATGGCCCAGATCGAGCGGCGCCAGAAGATGCGGATAGCGGTTCATGCGGACCCTCCCTTTCGCGGCGCCAAGATGCGCGGCACGGGCGCCCTTGTCACGCCGAACGCCGCGTCAGCGCGCGGCCCCGGGGGGATTGGCCCTTGTTGCCGCCCGCGCGGCTTTCTAATCTGCGGCGGGGCGCGCCCAGGGGAGGATGGGATGGCAGACTGGGATTACATCATCGTCGGCGCCGGCTCGGCCGGTTGCGTCCTCGCCAACCGGCTGAGCGAGAACCCGAAGACAAGGGTGCTGCTGCTCGAGGCCGGCGGGCGCGACAACTACCACTGGATCCACATCCCGATCGGCTATCTCTACTGCATCGGCAACCCGCGCACCGACTGGCAGTTCCGCACCCGGGCAGAGCCGGGCCTGGGCGGGCGCAGCCTGCTCTATCCGCGGGGGCGGGTACTGGGAGGCTGTTCGTCGATCAACGGCATGCTCTACCTGCGGGGGCAGGCGGCCGATTACGACGGCTGGCGCCAGCTGGGCAATACCGGATGGGGCTGGGACGATGTCCTGCCCTATTTCAAGCGTTCCGAGGATTACGTCGACGGCGCTTCGGATTTCCATGGCGCAGGCGGCGAATGGCGCGTCGAGCGTCAACGCCTGCACTGGCAGATCCTCGACGACTGGGCTCGGGCCGCCGAAGCCGCCGGCATTCCCGCAACCGAGGATTTCAATACCGGCGACAACGACGGGGTGGGCTACTTCAAGGTCAACCAGCGCAGCGGATGGCGATGGAGCACCGCGCGCGCCTTCCTGCGCCCGGCGACGGGCCGGCCGAACCTGAAGGTCGAGACCGACGCCCATGCCGAACGGCTGATCTTCGAAGGCCGCCGCGCGGTCGGTCTGCGCTATCGCCGGGCGGGTACCGCCTGCGAGGCCCGCGCCGGCGCCGAGGTGATCCTGTCGGCGGGCGCGATCGGCTCGCCCCAGCTGCTGCAACTGTCGGGCATCGGGCCTGCGGCCCTGCTGCAATCGATGGGGGTCGAGGTCATCCACGACGCGCCCGAGGTCGGCGCCAACCTGCAAGACCATCTGCAACTGCGCTGTGCGTGGCGGATCACCGGGGCGAAGACGCTCAACACCCTTGCGGGCAACTGGCTGGGCAAGGGGCTGATCGCACTGGAATATGCGCTCCGCCGCAGCGGGCCGATGTCGATGGCGCCAAGCCAGCTGGGCGCCTTCACCCGCTCGAGCCCCGACAAGGCGACGCCGGATCTGGAATATCACGTCCAGCCGCTCAGCCTCGACGCCTTCGGCAGCGACCTCGACCCCTTCCCCGCGATCACCGCCAGCGTCTGCAACCTCCGCCCCGAGGCGCGCGGCCATGTCCGCATCACCAGCCCCGAGCCCGGCGCACATCCCGAGATCGCGCCCAACTACCTGTCGACACCCGCCGATCGGCTGACCGCGGCGCGCGCGATCCGGATCACCCGCAACATCATGGCACAGGCCCCGATGGCACAGTACCGCCCCGAAGAGCTGCGCCCCGGCGCCGACGCGCGCGACGACGCCGAACTTGCCGAGGCGGCGGGCCGGATCGGCACCACCATCTTCCATCCGGTCGGCACCGCCCGGATGGGAAGCGACGCGCAGGCGGTGACCGATCCGGAGCTGAAGGTCCGCGGGGTCACGGGATTGCGTGTCGTCGACGCCTCGATCATGCCGCGGATCACCAGCGGCAACACCAATTCGCCAACCATCATGATCGCCGAGAAGGCCGCGGCGATGATCCGCGCCGCCGGCTAGACGCGGCGGGTCAGGCGCTTGGCCCGGGTCTTCGTGGGGTTGGTCGAGGGGCGGCCCCCGTCGCACCGGATGCGTCGCGCCCCCCGTCGCCGCCGTTCCGCCTGCCCGGGGCCGGGGCTTTCGCCGCTACACCCGGCGCCGCGACACCCGGCGCCGCGACATCCGCACCGCCGTCAGCTTCGGCATCGCGCCGCGGGGCATCCTGCGCGCCGTGGCGACCGCGCAGGACACGCTTGACCAGCTCCAGCTCGGCCCGCAGCAATGCCACCTCGACCGCCAGATCGCCCAGCAGACCGGCCGGCTCATCCGCCGATGCCGCGCCGACCGTGAAGCCGGCCAGCACCGTGCCACCGGCTGCCTCCGCGATCACGATCGCCTCGGGACGCGTACCCAACGCCGCCGCAGGTATCGGCAGGCACACCTGCCAATTGCCGGCGCCATCCATCGACTGCATGCTCAACCCGTCGACGACGGAGCCCTGCCGAAGGGCCACCAGCGCCGGCGGCGTCTCCCCCTCGACACCCGACAGGATCCCCCGCCAGACCCCGGCGACGACCCCCGTTTCATGCAGCGCAAGCTTGGTCATCGCCCCCCCTCGGGATTACAGCGGCGCCCGAGGCAACCGGCACATCGTCAGATCGCGCAGCGTGATCCGGTTCATCCGTGGCGCCTCGAAGATGAGATCCAGCCAGAGCCGCTCGATCCGCGTCTCGTCGATCCGCGCATAGGCGATGTCGAATTCGACCATTGCCCGCCCGTCCCGGGAAGGCAGCTCACGCACGAGCTTCTCGACATTCGGGCCATGCTGGATATTGAGCCGGGCGAAGACCTCACCCGGGGTTTCCTGTTCCAGCGCTAGTTCGAGCCGCACCAGATGGTGACGCGACAAGCCCGCGGCGGCCTCGACCGGAAGATCGAGCGCGAAGGACAGGAAACTGCCTTCGAAGCCGAATACCTCCAGCTGCAGCGCAAGGCGCGCCGGATGTCCGGCCGGATCGTTGCGGATCTGGCGCAGGATCGTCTCGCCCCGCGGGCAATCGTGAAACAGCGACAGCGCGTCCCCGACAGCGGTGCGTGCGCCCGATCCCACGATGGCCGGCTCGGCAAGGGCTGACGACCAGATCGGCGGACGCCAGGCCCAGTCGGTGCCCGCCGGCAGCCGCAGCCCGGTGCCGCCGCGCGCGTCCAGCCGTTCCTCGGCCGTGCGGCGCAGCGTCGCCATCGCCGGCATCACCGCGCGCGCCTCACCGGCGAGATCGCGCAGGACGACGGGATCCATCCGCGCCGCGTCGCGCGCCGCGCGCGACCAGCGCCGAAGATTCCCGCGCCGCCAGAATCGTTCCACCGCCCGAACCACCTTGCCCGCCATCGCCCCCGCCATACCCTGCATCGTCCCGCGCGCCACGCGCCGGGGAATCCTCCAGGGGAATCATAAACACGAATTGGTTACCACAATCCGCGGTCCCCGCCGAGCGTCGCGCATGCGGCCGGCGGCGGCGCACCAACCCCGGCCGGCGCGCAGCCGCTGCCTTCTCAACCCGAGACGGGGCGCATCCGCGGCCGCGGCGAGGCCAGCGGCGCCCGAAACCCGACTGGAAGCCCCACCGCCGCCGGCCTGCGACCCGGCAGAAGCGAGACCCGCGGCGCCAGCGGCGGCCCGAGATCCGACGGCGGGCGCGCATTCGCGACCACGCGACGCAACTGGAGCGCCGGCCGCCGCATCGGCCGGAGCGAGGACAATTGGACCCCCGGCGCCAGCGCGGGCGCCTGCACCGGAGCGGGCGTGCGTGCCGGCGCCTTGGCCGGGCTGCGGGATGGCGGGACGGGGGTCGAAGCCTTCGCGGCCGCGGCCTCTCGATGCACGAAATTTGGTGGCGAAAGTGCGCGAACGCGGGCGATGAACGCCTCGAGCGTGTCCAGCGCGGCCGTGTCGGTGAAGGGCGCCTGCGGCACGCCGATGACGCTGAGCGTCACGATATGGCCGTTGAGATCGAACAGAGCGCGCCAGTAATCGGGAGAGACCGCATGGCCCGGAAAGGCCGAGACGTCGCGCGCGTGCAGGATGAAGGCGTTGTCATGGACCCGTTCGCTGAGGACCCGCACGGTTTCGGGGTTGCCCGACCGGCTGAGTGCCGCGCGGCCGGCGCGCGAACGGAAGAAACGGCTGAGCCGGGCGGTATTGCCCGCGATGGAGGCGCCGCCGGAGCCTGCCGAAACCGCCGCAGTCAGAACCGCGCGCAAGGGCGGCGCCTGGGCCAGAAAGCTGGACCCCGAAATCGACCGGCAGCTGCCCAGCAGCACGAAAGCACCGCGCGCGCTGTCGTGGCTCGCGCCCGGATCGACACAGAAGCCCGACGGCCCTGCCACCACCACTGCGCCGCCGGCCACCGGCATCATCCCCGGCGCCTGCACCGCCTGACAGCCTGCCAGGAACAGCGCCAGCGCACCGGCAGCCAGCCTTCGCAGCGTCATCGCACTACTGGTCCATGTAGACATGGGCCTCGGCGCCGGCGCCGGGATGGGTCACCGCGCCCTTGCGGGTCGAGCCCACCAGCTGCGCGTATTTCCACAAGGCGCCAGAGGCATATTGCGTGGGCCGCGGGCCCTGCCACGCCTCCTTGCGGCGCGCCATCTCTTCCTCGTCGAGCGCGACCGAGATCTCGCCCTTGACCGCGTCGATGGTGATCATGTCGCCGTCTCGCAGCAATGCGATAGGCCCGCAATGGGCGGCCTCGGGGCCGACATGGCCCACGCAGAACCCCCGCGTCGCACCCGAGAAGCGGCCGTCGGTGATCAGCGCCACCTTCTTGCCCATGCCCTGGCCGGACAGCGCCGCGGTGGTGGCCAGCATCTCGCGCATGCCCGGCCCGCCGGCGGGACCTTCGTTGCGGATCACCAGCACCTCACCCTCCTTGTAGGCGCGCTTCTGCACGGCCGCGAAGGCGTCTTCCTCACATTCGAAGACCCGCGCCGGGCCGGTGAAGACGCGCTCGGATTCAGCCATGCCGGCGACCTTCACGATCGCTCCGTCGGGGGCGAGATTGCCCTGAAGCCCGACCACGCCGCCGGTGGGCGAGATCGGCGCGTCGACCGGATAAATCACCCGACCGTCGACGGCGCGATCGACCAGGTCGATTTCCTCGCCGATGGTACGGCCGGTTGCGGTGATGCAATCCTCGTGGACCAATCCGGCCCGGCGCAATTCGCGCATCACCACCGGCACGCCGCCGGCTTCGTAAAGATCCTTGGCGACATATTCGCCGCCCGGGCGCAGGTTCACGAAATAGGGCGTGTCGCGGAAGATCTCGCACACGTCGAGCAGGTCGAAGTCGATCCCGGCCTCATGGGCGATCGCCGGCAGATGCAGCCCGCCATTGGTCGAGCCGCCGGTGCAGGCCACCACGCGGGCCGCGTTCTCCAGCGACTTGCGGGTGACGATATCGCGGGCGCGGATGTTCTTCTCGATCAGGTTCATCACCGCCCGGCCCGAGGCCTCGCCATATTGGTCGCGGCTTTCATAGGGCGCCGGCGCGCCCGAGGAATTGGGCAGCGCAAGACCGATCGCCTCGGAGACGCAGGCCATCGTGTTGGCGGTATACTGGCCGCCGCAGGCCCCGGCCGAGGGGCAGGCGACACGTTCGAGGATCGCAAGCTCCGCATCGGTCATCTTGCCCGCCGAATGCTGGCCCACCGCCTCGAACACGTCCTGGACGACGACATCCTTGCCGTTGAGGCGCCCCGGCAGGATCGAGCCGCCGTAGATGAACACCGACGGCACGTTGAGCCGGACCATCGCCATCATCATCCCCGGCAGGCTCTTGTCGCAGCCGGCAAGACCGACCAGCGCGTCATAGCAATGGCCGCGCATGGTCAATTCCACGGAATCGGCGATCGCGTCGCGCGAGGCGAGCGAGGAGCGCATGCCCTCGTGGCCCATGGCGATGCCGTCGGTCACCGTGATCGTGGTGAATTCGCGCGGCGTGCCGCCGGCCTGCTTCACCCCCATCTTTACCGCCTGGGCCTGACGGCCAAGCGCGATATTGCACGGCGCCGCCTCGTTCCAGCAGGTCGCGACACCGACCCAGGGCTGGTGGATCTCTTCCTCGGTCAGGCCCATCGCGTAGAAATAGGACCGATGCGGCGCCCGCTCGGGGCCTTCGGTGACATGGCGGCTGGGCAGCTTGGATTTGTCGAAGCGCTGGCTGGTCAAGGGCGTCCCTCCCGAAGACTATCTGAAACGGGGAATAACGGCGGGCGGGCCGCGGCACAAGGCCCGGACGTCCGGCCGGGCTACACGAAATCTTGCCGCGGCGGGCATGGGCGCGCGCCACATGCTTTGCCATGCCCCGCTCCCGCCGGCGGCGGTGCCCCGCCACGCCATGCCGGCCACCCGCCCGGGCGGCGGCGATTGCATTTCGCTGCGCCTGCGCTTATCTGGGGCGGCAACCGGCCAGCCGAGGGCAGCAGACAGCATGAACTGGATTTCCAACTACGTCCGCCCGAAGATCAACTCGCTCTTCTCGCGTCGCGAAGTTCCCGAGAACCTGTGGACCAAATGTCCCGAGTGCGGGACCATGCTGTTCCACCGCGAACTGGAAGAAAATCTCAACGTCTGCGCCTCGTGCGATCATCACATGGCGATCTCCCCGCGTGACCGCTTCAAGGCGCTGTTCGACGGCGGCGTCTTCGTCGAGGTGAAGGTACCCGAGCCACTGGCCGATCCGCTGCAGTTCCGCGACCAGAAACGCTATCCCGAACGGATGCGCGCGGCACAGAAGGCCACCGGCGAAAAAGAGGCGATGCTGGTCGCCGAGGGCGAGATCGGACGTACGCCGATCGTCGCCGCGGCCCAGGATTTCAGCTTCATGGGCGGCTCGATGGGCATGTATGTCGGCAATGCCATCATCGCCGCCGCCGAGACGGCGGTGAAGCGCAAGCGCCCCCTGGTGCTGTTTTCCGCCGCGGGCGGCGCCCGGATGCAGGAAGGGATCCTGTCGCTGATGCAGATGCCGCGCACCACCGTCGCGGTAGAGATGCTGCGCGAGGCCGGCCTGCCCTATATCGTCGTGCTCACCCATCCGACCACCGGCGGCGTCACCGCTTCCTACGCGATGCTGGG
>JASBUM010000135.1 GCA_030147905.1 Acidimangrovimonas sp. | reverse complement strand
GCCTTCGGCATGCAGATCCACTACCACAACCGGCGCCGGCTGCGGGCCGAGATCGAAGGCGACCTGGAGGCGACATATTGGGAAAGCCTCGACCAGATGGTCAGCCGCATGGACATCATCTCGATCAACTGTCCCCACACGCCGTCGACCTTCCACCTGATGAACGCACGGCGGCTGAAGCTGATGAAGGCGACGGCGGTGATCGTGAACACCTCGCGCGGGGAGGTGATCGACGAGAATGCGCTGACCCGCGGCCTGCGCGCGGGCGAGATTGCGGGCGCGGGGCTCGACGTCTTCGAGCACGGCCACGAGATCAACCCGCGGCTGCGCGCCCTGCCCAATGTCGTGCTGCTGCCGCACATGGGTTCCGCCACGATCGAGGGGCGAGTGGAGATTGGCGAAAAGGTCATCATCAACATCAAGACCTTCGCCGACGGCCACCGCCCGCCCGATCAGGTGCTGCCGAGCATGCTCTAGCCGGGCGTGCAGAGCCCGCGGCGAGGCGCCCCGCGCGCCTCGCAGATCGGGGTCGCGGGGGGGGGCGCGGACGCGACCGTTCCCCGCCGGCGCGCCCCGTGCGGTGTCAGAGCGGCTCGATCAGCACATCGGCGGGGGCAAGCGTCTGGCCGCGGAAGGCGACCGGCCGGTTGTCGTAGTTGAAGACGAAGCGGTGGGTCGCGCCCTCGCGGATGCGCAGCCCGTCGGGCAGGTCGAGGGTTTCGAGCCCGGCTTCCTCGCACGCGGCCCCGAGCAGCCGGGCCAGTGCCGCGTCATCGGGCCATCCGCCCAGATAGGTCACGCCGCCCGTGCGCATCGCCGCCGCGGAGCCTGCCTCGGTCTCCAGCACCGGCTCGGCCGCACCCTCGAGCACCTCGTGCCAGCGATGGAAGGCGCCGCCGCCGCGTAGCGCCACGCGGATGCCGGGCGGCAGGCTCTCGGACCGCGCGACGGTGCAGTCCAGCCCCGGCAGCGCGGGCGGCAGGGGCACGGGAATGCTGAATTCCGCGGTCTTGGCATTGCTGCGCGGCCCGATGATCGCCCTGCCGCGATAGGTGGCCAAGGCGTCGCGCAGCGCGGGCGAGAGCGTCGCCAGTCCCGGCGCCAGCACCAGCCTGTAGGGCGAAAGATCGGCGGTGTCCGGGGCTATGACGTCAATGTTCAGCCCCAGCCGCCGCAGCCCGCGATAGAAGGTCATCACCAGTTCGATATAGTCGAAATCGCGCCCCTGTGGCTGGATCTGCCAGGCCCAGACGCTGGCATAGTCGAAGACGATCGCCACTTTTGCCGCGGCGCAACCCGCCGGCCCCAGGCGCGCGATCTCCCCGGCGACGCGCCGGGCCTCGTCCAGTGCGGGCGCGGCCGCGCCGTCGGGGCGCAACAGGCCCGCATGCATCTGTTCCTGCGCGAAGGGCGCCTGGCGCCAGCGGAAGTAGCTGACCACCTCGGCGCCATGGGCGAAGGCCTCCAGCGCCCAGAGCCGCGCCATGCCGGGAAGCGGATCCGCGTTCCACGGCGCCCAGTTCACCGGGCCGGGCTGCTGCTCCATCACCCACCAGCGCCCGCGCCCGACCGCGCGATAGAGGTCATGATGAAACGCCTGGTTGTCGGGGTCCCCCTGACGCAGGAAGCGCGCGCGATGTTCGGGCGTGGCCTCGATCCGGTCCGAGAGGAAGCCCAGCGGATAGCTGTCCCAGCTGGCGATATCCAGATCCGCGCCGACCGCGAAATGGTCGAAGGCGGTGAAACGTCCCATGTAGTTGTGAATGATCGGCGCATCCGAACCGGCACGGATGATCCCCACCTGAAGGCGGTTGAAATCGGCCACCCGGTCGGAGCTGTAGCGACGAAAGTCCATCACATGGGCGGGGTTGGGCTCGGTCACGGTCAGATGCGGCAGGCCGATCTGGTCGAAGTGGTCGTATTCCATCGACCAGAAGACATTGCCCCAGGCGCGGTTGAGCGTGGCGCAGTCGCCGTATTTGCGTTCAAGCCAGGCGCGGAACCCCGCCAGCGCCGCCGGCGAATAGCTAAGCACCGTGTCGTGGCAGCCGTATTCGTTATCCGTCTGCCATGCGCCCACATGGGGGTTCGCGCCGTAACGTTGTACAAGCGCGCCGACGATCCGCGCGCATTCCTGCCGGTATCCTTCATGGCTGAAATCGTAATGCCGGCGCGAGCCGAAGCCGCGCGGCCGGCCGTCGCGATCATGGGCCAGCATGTCGGGCAGCTGTGCCAGCAACCAGCGCGGCGGCGTCGCCGTCGGCGTTCCCAGCACCACCCGCAGTCCCTGCGCGCCCAGCGTGTCGATCGCGCGGTCGAGCCAGCCCCAGTCGAATCGTCGCGGCTCGGGCTCCATCCGTGACCATGCGAATTCTCCGATCCGAACCCAGGTGATGCCGGTGGCGGCCATGCGCGCGGCATCCTCGGCCCACCGGGGTTCGGGCCAGTGCTCGGGATAGTAGCAAACACCCAGGGCGGGTGCCGGGCGGGCGGGGGCGGCGCGATCTTCGGCCATGGGCAGGGTCCTTTCGGAGGGGCCGCGGCTATGCCGGGCGGGTTGTCGTCGCGACCGGCGCGCCGGTGCCGCGGCTGTGCGCCGCATCGAAGGCGGCGACGATGGTGCGGGCGGCGCGGCGGGTTTCGTCAAGGTCCTGCCCGGGGCGATAAAGTGCGGTGCCGATCCCGAAGCCGCTGGCGCCGGCCTCGATCCACCGCGCGAAATTGTCGGGTCCCACCCCCCCCACCGGATAGAGCTGTACCGCAGCCGGCAGCACTGCACGCAGCGCCGACAGCCCGGCCGGCCCCAGGACGCCCGCGGGGAAAAGCTTCAGCCCCGTGGCGCCCGCCGCCAGCGCGGTGAAGCATTCGCTGGGGCTGAAGACGCCGGGCCAGCTTTCGAGGCCCAGCGCCCGCGTCCGGCCGATCACTGCCCCGTCGCAATTGGGCGAGACGATCAGCCGCCCCCCCGCCCCGGCGACCGCGTCGACCTCGGCCGGCTTCAGCACGGTGCCTGCCCCGATCTGCGCCGCCTCGCCTGCCGCCGCGACCATCCGCGCAATGCTTTCCAGCGGATCCGGAGAGTTGAGCGGAACCTCGATGCGGGTGATGCCGGCATCGATCAGGACGCCGGCGGTAGCCGCGGCCTCGGCGGGCGTGATCCCGCGCAGGATGGCGATCAACGGTCTGGTCATGTCCTCTCTCCGATGAGCGTCCGTGCGGCGCGCAGGCCGTCCAGAACCAGCATCTCGTCCGTGATCGCGGTGCAGGCATGGCCCAGATGCGAAAGGGCAAGCCGATAGGCATCGGTGATGTCGGGCGCCCCCGCCACGACCAGCGTCCCGCGCCGTCGGTCCCCGTCCAGCGCCCCGTCGGCCGCGCGGGCCGCGAGTTCCGCACCGATCAGCAGCCCCGAAAGTCGCGCGCGCGCAGCGACCGGCGCCAATCCTTCCAGAAGTGCCGCGGCGCGCAGGGCGAAGAACGATTCGGCAAGCGCCTGCGGGCGGCCATAGCCTGTCTCGACGCCGGCAAGGAAGGACGCTTCGTCCCGGCCTTCCGCGGCGACCGAGTGGCGCAGCACCGAAGCCTGGGAGAGCAACGCGAACAACTCGCCGGTCATGAAACTGCGGAACCTCTCGATCCGGCCGCCGGCGATGCCGACCCATTTCGTATGCGTCCCCGGCAGGCAGAGGGTGCCAATGAAATCGGGCCGGCTGCGGAGGAATCCGCCGATCTGGGTTTCCTCGCCGCGCATCACGTCGGGCGGCGCTGTCTGCTTGACGCCGGGGATCACCCGGACCGCGAGGCGCGCGTCGGCGACCGGCGCAGGCACCAGCCCGGCCGCGTCGAGCGGCGTACAGGGCAGGCTGCGATACGGGGCCTCGACCCAGCCCTGGCGCGCGCCCACCATCCCGCAGGCGATCACCGGCATCTGCGGCGCGCCGGCCGGGCGTGGCGACAGCCAGTCCGCGACGAGGGTGAGCAGTGCCGCCTCGAACCCGCCGCGTTCCAGCCGCGCCATGCCCGCATCCGATTCGGCCCGCGCAAGAACCGCGCCAGCCCCGTCCATGGCCCAGACGCGCAGGCGGGTCGTTCCCCAGTCGGCGGCGATCCAATCTGGCGTCATCCGGTCACCACCACCCCGCCGTCCACCACCAGCGCCTGCCCCGTCATCATCCGGCTGGCCTTTGAGGCCAGAAACAGCGTCGCATCGACGATATCGTCGGCCACCAGGTGATCGGGAAGACATTGCCGTGCGAGATGTTCGGCCAGCCCGTCGGGCGTGGCCCACAGCCGCATCTGGCGCTCGGTCAGCACCCAGCCGGGCATCAGCGCGTTGACGCGGATGCGGTCGGGGCCCAGTTCGCGCGCCAGCGCGCGCGTCAGCCCGGTGATGGCCGCCTTGGCCGTGGCATAGCCGGGATAGCCGGCATTCCCCATCATGTAGCTGATCGAGGAGAAGTTGATGATCGCGCCGCCGCCGGAGGCCTTCATGCCGGCCCGTGCGGCCTGAGCGGTGAAGAAATGCGGCCGCAGGTTCACTGCCTGGCACCGGTCCCAGGCGGCGACATCGGTGCCGGCCAGGTCGTGCCGGCTGTCGTCGGCTGCGTTGTTGACAAGGACGCTGATCGGCCCCTGTTGCTGCGCGACGCTGTCCATCGCCGCCTGCAACGCCGCTATATCGGTAATGTCGCAGGCGATGAAACCGGGCCGCCGGCCGTAACGCCGTTCCATCGCGTCGCAGAAGTCGCCGGCGTCGGAGCGCTGGACGAAGCTCACGCTGGCGCCCTGCGCGAGAAACCCCTCGGTCAGGGCCGCGCCGATCCCCGAGCCCCCCCCGGTGATGAAGACCGAAGCCCCCTTAAGATCGTGGAATGTGACGTGTTCGCTCATCCTGGGCCCATCCATGTTGTCCTTGCCTTTGTCGTCCTGGCCGCCGCCCGCCTCTGTCCCGATCGCCCGCGCCCGCTCAGAGCCGATCGCCGTCGATCACCCAGATCGCCGCCGGTGGCGTCCACGGCAGCGTCAGGCCGCGCTCCATCAATGCCTGTCCGGTCAATGTCAGCGCGCCCCGGCTCAGCGCCACGCCGCGACGCGAACGCTCGGTCCGGTCGCCGTCATTGACCAGTTCCACCCGGTAGCGCGCCTCCGGGTCCAGCCCGCACAGCCGCAGCGGGCGCGGCAGCATCTGTGCACTGCTCCGGGTCTGGCCCGCGAACAGGGTGAAGCGGCTGCCGTCCTCGGCTATCTGGATCTCGGCCGTAACCGCCGGATCGGGGGGGTCGAGCCGTGCCACGCGGGCCTTCATGCGCCAGTGGCGTCCGGCCTTCCACCAGTCGGTGACCGCGCGAAGACGGCTTTCCTCCTCGGCGTCCAGCTCGTTCAGGTCCATCTCGAATCCCAGATGCCGCTGGGCCGCCACAAGGGCGCGAAAGCCGATGTCGAGCACGCGCCCCGACGTGTGGCACCGCCGCGGCCCGACATGGGCGCCTGTGACCTCGGGCGGCAGGAAAAGCGCGGCCTCGTGCTGGATGCGCAGCCGCTCGAGCGCGTCGTTGCTGTCGGAAAGCCAGACCCTGTGCATGCGCTC
>JASBUM010000122.1 GCA_030147905.1 Acidimangrovimonas sp. | reverse complement strand
CACCGGCATCCGCGTGTTCTGCTTGCACCAGCGGGTGACCATCTCGATATATTCGGGCACCTGCCCCACGGCCGAGCCCATGCCGCGTTCGGCCATGCCATGGGGGCAGCCGAAATTCAGCTCGACCCCGTCGGCGCCGGTTTCCTCGACCAGGGGCAGGATCGCCTTCCACGCCTCTTCCTCGCACGGCACCATCAGCGAAACCACCAGCGCGCGATCGGGATAGTCGCGCTTGACCGATTTGATCTCGCGCAGGTTCACCTCGAGCGGCCGGTCGGTGATCAGCTCGATATTGTTGAGGCCAAGCAGGCGGCGATCGGCGCCCCAGACCGCGCCATAGCGCGGCCCGTTGACATTGACGATCGGCGGGCCGGCTTCGCCCAAGGTCTTCCACACCACACCGCCCCAGCCGGCCTGATACGCCCGGCGCACGTTATATTCCTTGTCCGTGGGCGGCGCGGAGGCCAGCCAGAAGGGATTGGGCGATTTGATCCCGACGAATTCCGTCTCAAGATTGGCCATTCTTCCCCCCCCCGGCTGTCAGCGCGGCATGTATATCCATCGCCGCGTCGCGTCCCTGCGCCACGGCGACCACCGTCAGGTCCTGACCGCCCGAGGCGCAGTCGCCGCCGGCCCAGACCCCGGCCATATCGGTGCGGCCGTTGACATCGACGACGATCTTGCCCTTTTCGCAAAGCGGAAGCCCTTGCGGCCCCTCGAGCCGCTGCCCGATGGCCAGAAGAACCTGATCGGCGGGAATGCGAAAAAGGCTCCGCGCGCCGTCCAGAGGCGCCCCATCCTCGGACGTGCGCTGGAATTCCACCCCCTCGACATGGTCCTCCCCGATGATCCGGCGCGGGACCGCGCGGGTGACGATCTGCACCCCTCGCGCGGCGGCCAGATCGCATTCGTGACGCGAAGCGGCCATTCGTTCGCGCCCGCGGCGATAGACCATGCTGACCGTCTCGGCCCCGAGAAGCCGCGCCTGAACCGCCGCATCCACGGCGGTCATGCCCCCGCCGATCACCACCACCTCGCGCCCCACGGCCACGCCGGCCAGATCATCGGCCTGGCGCAGCTCGGCGATGAAATCGACCGCGTCGCGCACCCCGCCGAGGCCGGCCCCGGGAACCGCCGGGGCGTTCACCCCGCCAAGCCCGATACCCAGGAAGACCGCGTCGAAATCGCGCCTGAGCGTGGCCAAATCCAGATCTGCCCCGAGCCGTCGCCCGCGCTCTACCGTGATCCCGCCGATCGCGCATAACCACTCGACCTCGGCCTCGGCTAAGCCGCCGATGACCTTGTAGGCGGCGATGCCGTATTCGTTGAGCCCGCCGGCCTTGGGCCGGGCATCGAAGACCGTTACCGCGTGGCCCAGCATCGCCAGACGGTGGGCGCAGGCCAGGCCCGCCGGCCCGGCTCCGATCACGGCCACGCGTCTTCCGCTGGGGGTCGCGCGCGCGAACGGATGGACGCCTACGCCCATCATCGCATCGGTCGCGAAGCGTTGCAGCCGCCCTATTTCCACTGGCTTGCCCTCTGCTGCCTCTCGTACGCAGGCCTCCTCGCAAAGGGTTTCCGTGGGGCAGACGCGCGCACAGATCCCGCCCATGATGTTCTGGGCGAGGATCGTCCGGGCCGCCGCCTGCGGCTGACCGGTGGCGATCTGGCGAATGAACAGCGGGATGTCGATCGCGGTGGGACAGGCCGCGATACAGGGCGCGTCGTGGCAGAAATAGCACCGTTCGGCGGCCACCGCCGCCTCGTGTCCGT
>JASBUM010000121.1 GCA_030147905.1 Acidimangrovimonas sp. | reverse complement strand
GCGCAGCATGTCCTGAAGGTCGAGAAGAGGCCCGTCGCGGGCGGCAAGTTCGCGGTGGTGCGTTCGGATATCTACCACGGCGCGATCATCAATTTCGTCCCCTTCACCAAGATGGTGGATGGCCGGGTCCACGGAACCCATTCGGACTGATCCCCGCCGGCGGCCCCGTGTCCGCCTCCGGGCCGCTGTCCGGGAAGCGGTCGCAAGCGTCAGGTGCCATCTGGCGCAGGCGAAGGTGGGGTGCTGCCGTCGCGGCTGGCGATACACGCGGCCGTTCGCCCCCCTCTTTCGCGCTCATCCCCATCTGCGCAGCCGCGGCCCGTGGCCTGCGCGACTGCGGAGGGTCCCGGCCCGATCAGTCGCTATTGGGTCGCACGCGCGGTGCGCTCTTGTCGGCGAAGGCCTGTAGGCGCGCACGCGCGTCGGGCTGGGTGTTGACGATTCCCGCCATCACCGCCTCGGCATAGGCGGCATCGAGCGCCGACATGTTCTGCATGTGGCTCACGGCTGAACAGATGGCGAAATTGGTCAGCGGAAGATTGGCGGCCGCACGACGCGCGAGCAGCATCGCGTGATCGAGGCTCGAGCCGTCGACCAGATATTGCGCAAGGCCGACGGAGACGGCCTCCTGCCCCTGATAGACGCGCCCGGTCAGCATCATGTCGATCATGCGCGCCTTGCCGACCAGATCGGCCACCCGGATGGTCGCCCCCCCGCCGGTGAACAGGCCGCGCTGGCCCTCGGGCAGGGCGAAATAGGTCGTCTGATCGGCGACACGCACATGGGCCGCGCTGGCCAGTTCCAGCCCGCCGCCCACAACCGCGCCGTGAAGTGCGGCGATGACGGGCACCCCGCCATATTCCATCTTGTTGAACGCCTCATGCCAGCGCATGCAGACATGCATGAATTCGGCGGCGCTGCGGTCGGCACGATGATGTTCGACAAGGTCGAGCCCGGCGCAGAAATGGTCCCCCGCCCCGGCAAGGACGATCGCGCGCGCATCGCGGCGCGGCGCGACGGAGAAGAGCGCGATCAGCTCCTCGATCGTCGCGGCATCCAGCGCATTGCGCTTGGCCGGCCGGTCAAGCGTGACAAGCCAGACCCCGTCTTCGTCGCGCGCGACGCGCAGGTTCTCGAACGAAGGCAATTCGGCTGCGGCGGTCATCTTGGGCGTTCTCCTCCTTGGGCCGTCGGACTGCCGAGCACGGCGCTGACGAAAGCCCGCAACCGTCGGGCGGCCCACCCGCTCAAGCGGTCCGCCGCCCTCGGTGCGGGCCTCCGGGCCGTCCCGGTGCAAGTTCCGGTTCTCCTTTGCCTCGCGCCGCCTTGTCAATCCCGCGTGCGGCGACGTCGCGTCGCGGATCCGCGCCGGCCTTTGGCCGAGACCGCGCCGACCTTGGGCCGCCACCGCCGGCGCGATCCGGCCAACCGGCGAGGCCGCCCACGGCCCGCCCTTGCCAATCGAGCCCTGTCCCGGCACCTTGCGCCCCTTCGCAATGGCAAAAGGAAAACACGTCATGCTAAAGGTCTATCTCTCCGGCGAGATCCACAGCGACTGGCGCGAAGAGGTGAAGCGCGCCTGTTCCGGCCTCGAGATCGAATGGTCCGGGCCGGTCACCGATCACTCCGCCTCCGACGATTGCGGCGCCGAGATCCTGGGCGCGGAATCCGAGAAATTCTGGCACGATCACAAGGGTGCGCTTCTGAACGCCATCCGCACCCGCAACGGGATCGAGAACTGCGACGTGATGGTCGTCTGCTTCGGCGAGAAATATCGCCAGTGGAACGCCGCGTTCGACGCGGGCTACGCGGCCGCGCTCGGCAAACCGATCATCGTGATGCACCCGCCCGAGCATCAACATGCGCTGAAGGAGGTGGATGCCGCCGCTAATGCCGTGGCACAGACGCCCGACCAGGTCGCCCGCGCGCTTCGCTACGTGCTGACCGGCAAACTCCAGACGTGCTGACCGGCAAACTCTAGCTGCGTCGGCGCCTCTTTCCCGGTTCGGTCGCGCCGCGCACTGCCGCCTCGCCGGCCTCCTCCCCGCTGTCGGGGGCGGGATCGGGCGCCACCTCGACCGCGGGCAGCATGCCCCGAGGCGGGTTGTCGGCCACCTCCTGCCAGATGTTCATCACCGTCTCCGTAAGTTGGAAACCGTATTTCAATGGTGCCATCCGCCGCTCGCCCTCGGCCCCCCGCCAGGCATTTCGGCGCTGGATCTCTTCGTAGAGCTGCATCCGCTCGCGGCACAATGCCACCTCGTGCCGGGCCAGAGCGACAAGCTCCTCGTCGGTCATGAAGTCGCT
>JASBUM010000096.1 GCA_030147905.1 Acidimangrovimonas sp. | reverse complement strand
GCCTTTCCCGAGGATCTGACGGAGGAGGTCGCGGCGCTTGCCGGCAGTGACGAGATCCTGGGCAATTGCCACGCCTCGGGCACCGCGATCATCGAGCAGCTGGGGGCCGAGCATATGCGCAGCGGCTGGCCGATCTGCTACACTTCGGCCGACAGCGTCTTCCAGATCGCTGCGCATGAGGAACGCTTCGGTCTCGAACGGCTGCTGGATCTGTGCCGCGCGATCGCGCCCCGGCTGCATGCGATGCGTGTGGGACGGGTCATCGCGCGGCCTTTCACCGGGGCGCCGGGCGCCTTCCGGCGCAGCGCGAACCGGCGCGACTTTGCCGTGCCCCCCCCGGCGCCGACACTGCTGGACTGGGCCCGGGACGGGGGGAGGGCGACCCATGCGGTGGGCAAGATCGGTGACATCTTCTCCATGCGGGGGGTGGGACGGCTGTGGAAGGGGCAATCAGATCTTGAACTTTTCGAACATCTAATGCAGCTGTCAGCTGATGCCGAGGATGGATCGTTGACTTTTTCAAACTTTGTCGAGTTCGACAGCCTCTACGGCCATCGGCGCGATACAGCCGGCTATGCCGCCGCGCTCGAGGCCTTCGATGTCCGGGTGGGCGCCTTTCTGGGCCGGTTGCGCGCCGGTGATCTGGCCGTCTTCACGGCCGATCACGGCAATGATCCGACCTGGCCCGGCAGCGACCATACGCGCGAACAGGTTCCCGTCCTCGTTCACGGCCCGGGCCCCGGCGCGCTGGGCCTGCGCGCCTTCACCGATGTCGCGGCCAGCGTCGCGACCCATCTCGGCCTGGCGCAGACCGGCCCCGGCAGGAGTTTCCTATGACCGACCCGCCGCCGCCCGCGGCTGCGCTCTCCGTCACGCCGAAGGTCGAGTTGCATCTGCATCTCGAAGGGGCCGCGCCGCCTGATTTCATCCGCCGGCTCGCGCGGGAAAAGCATGTCGACATCGGCGGTATCTTCGACGCGCGCGGCCATTATGCCTATCGCGATTTCTGGCATTTCCTCGAGGTCTACGAAGCTGCCACGTCCGTTTTGCGCAGCCCCGAGGACTTTCATCGCCTGACTCTCGCGGTGCTTGAACAAAGTGCGTCAAGCGGCGTCATCTATTGCGAAACCTTCGTGTCGCCCGATTTCTGCGGCGGGCGCGATCTGGCCGCGTGGCGCGAATATCTGGCGGCGATCGAGGAGGCAGCACGACTGGCGGAGGCCCGACACGGCGTCATCCTGCGCGGGATCGTCACCCCGATCCGGCATTTCGGCCCCGAGGTTGCACGCGAAACCGCTCGCTGCGCGGCCGAGACCGCCGGCGTCTTTGTCACCGGTTTCGGCATCGGCGGCGACGAGAAGCAGTTCGAACCCAGGGATTTCGCCTATGCCTTCGACATGGCGCGCGAGGCGGGGCTGCGATTGACGGCGCATGCGGGCGAATGGGGCGGGCCGGAGAGCGTGCGCGCCGCGATCCGCGATCTGCGCGTCGAGAGGATCGGGCACGGGGTGCGCGCGAT
>JASBUM010000067.1 GCA_030147905.1 Acidimangrovimonas sp. | reverse complement strand
ACCGAACAGGCGATCGCCAGCTACATACGCGCGCTGGCGCCGGGCGGCATCCTGTCGGTGACGGTATGGAACAAGCAGGAGCCGCCGAAGTCGGTCATCCGGTTCTTCCGCACCATGGCCGCGGGCGCACGCGCCGCCGGGGGCGATCCGGCGAAGTCGTTCTTCGTCGTGCAGAGCTATCTCTCGACCGCCACCGTCCTTTACAAGAAGGGTGGCTTCACCGCCGCCGACATCACGAAGCTGCGCCGGCAGACAACCGACCTTTCGTTCGACGAGATCTATTCGCCCGGCTATGTCTTCGACATGGCTTCGGCCAAGGGACTGATGGCGAAATATCGCAACTCGATCTTCGGCAACGGCGGCGGCGCGGCGGGCGCGAACGGCGGTGCCATCCCGGCTGCATCGGGCAACAACAGCGGCACCGCGACGGGTAGCGGTACCGCCGCCCTGCCCAAGGCCGGTGCCCCGGATCCCACCGGCCCGGGCGGCGCGGCCTCCACCGCCGGGGGATCCCTTCCGGTGGCGGGCGCAGCCGATCCGACCGGCCCGGGCGGTGCTGCCAGCGCGACCGCTCAGGTCAGCGCAACGGCCCCCGCCCCGTCCGCCGCGAGCGACGCGCCGCCGGTCCTGCCGTCGACCCTGCTGTCGCGTGCGATCTGGCATGCGATGATGACCGGCAACGGCGACAGCCTCGCCAGCAGGTATGTCTTCGAGAGCCGGCCGCTGACCAATGACCGGCCCTATTTCGCCGGCTACGTGCGCCTGTCCGACCTGGGCAAGACACTGGACCGGCTGGGCATCTTGCAAGACGACTGGGGCTATCTGTTCCTGTGGGCGACGCTGGCCGTCGCCGCACTGGCGGCAACGCCGCTGATCGTGCTGCCTGTCCTTTTCGGCGGAAGGCGGGCGCTGGCGGGACGGGGCCGTCTGGCGCCGATCATCCTCTATTTCGGCTGCCTCGGCCTTGGCTACATCACCATCGAGGTGGGGCTCATCAGTTGGTTCGGCCGCGCGCTGATCTCTCCGACGATCTCGGCCACCACGGTGATTTCGGGGATGCTCGTCTTCTCCGGGCTTGGTAGTCTCGTGGCCGAGCGGATCGTGCCGCGCGCGCGCCTCCTGCTGCCGATAGCGCTGGCGGTGATCGCGCTGGTCCTGTGGTCGATGGTGCTCTGGCTGCCGGCCGCGCTCGATGCGATCGGGGCTGCGCCGCTTGGCCTGCGGATCCTTGCCACGCTCCTGATGGTGGCGCCTGCGGCCTTCCTGATGGGTTTCCCCATGGCGACGGCGATGAACTGGCTCAGCCAGCGCGGGCGGGAACGCAGCTTCGTCTGGGCCTGGGGGATCAACGGCTGCTTCTCGGTCGTGGGGGCCGTGCTGGTGCCGCTGATTTCTGTTATCTTCGGGCTGTCCGCGGTGCTGTTCCTTGGGGCTGCGGTCTATCTTCTGGCCGCGCCGGCGTTTCTGGCGATGGCCGGACGAACGCAGACCGAGGGCGCCGGCGCGGCCGCCGCGTCGGCCTGACCCGGGACCCGGCACGCCCGTCGGCCCCCGGGGCGTGCCGGATTAAAAGATCGCCGTCGCCCCGCAAGGGGCGGCCGCCGAAATTGCAAACCGGGGGCACCGGATGATGAGACGTCGTCGTTTCCTGGCAGGATCCGTGGCCACGCTGGCCATGCCGGTCGTGGCCCGCGCGCATCTGGCGCCGCATCGCGTTCCCGATCCCTATACGCCGCAGATGCAGCCGCCGATGGCGGACCGCGCGGCCTATATCGACTGGATGGCGAAGCATCGCGGCGAGGATCCCGACTTTCTCGCAGAGCGCTACGACCGATTTCGCGCCCTGATCGCCCGCCACGACGTCTGGAACGCGCGCAACGAACGCGCCTTCCTGCTGACCCCGCGCGAGGAATTCGTGACCGCGGCCAACCTTGGTCGCGCCTATGTATGGCACTACCTCGACATCGGCTTCGGCGTGACCATCACCGGGCCGCATACGGTGGCGCGGATGACCAACACGATCGACCCGCAACCGGGCGAGAAGGTGCTCGAGATCGGGACCGGATCAGGTTATCAGTCGGCCTATCTGCGCTACCTGACCGACCGGATCTTCACCATCGAGATCATTCGCCCGCTCTTCGAGCGCACGGGGCGCGTCTATGAAAATCTGATCGCCCGCGGCTATACCGAATATGGCGCGATCCGGCGCAAGTTCGGCGACGGCTATTACGGCTGGGCCGAGCATGCGCCCTTCGACAAGATCATCGTTACCGCGGGGATCGACCATATTCCGCCGCCGCTGCTACAACAGTTGCGGCCGGGCGGCGTCATGGTGATCCCGGTCGGCCCGCCGGGTGCGCAGCATGTCCTGAAGGTCGAGAAGAGGCCCGTCGCGGGCGGCAAGTTCGCGGTGGTGCGTTCGGATATCTACCACGGCGCGATCATCAATTTCGTCCCCTTCACCAAGATGGTGGACGGCCGGGTCCACGGGACCCATTCGGACTGATCCCGGCAGCCCCGGGTCCGGCACCGGGCCGCTGTCCGGGAAGCGGTGGCAAGCGTCAGGGACCATCTGGCGCAGGCGAAGGTGGGTGCTGCCGTCGCGGCTGGCGATGCACAAGGATGTTCGCCCCCCCTTCTTTCGCGCTCTCCCCCGCCATCTGCGCAGCCGCGGCCCGTGGCCTGCGCGACCGCGGACGGCCCCGCCCCGATCAGTCGCTATTGGGTCGCACGCGCGGCGCGCTCTTGTCGGCGAAGGCCTGTAGGCGCGCACGCGCGTCGGGCTGGGTGTTGACGATTCCCGCCACCACCGCCTCGGCATAGGCGGCATCGAGCGCCGACATGTTCTGCATGTGGCTCACCGCCGAGCAGATGGCGAAATTGGTCAGCGGAAGATTGGCGGCCGCACGACGCGCTAGCGCCATCGCGTGATCGAGACTGGAGCCGTCGACCAGATATTGCGCAAGGCCGACCGAGACGGCCTCCTGCCCCTGATAGACGCGCCCGGTCAGCATCATGTCGATCATGCGCGCCTTGCCGACCAGATCGGCCACCCGGATGGTCGCCCCCCCGCCGGTGAACAGGCCGCGCTGCCCCTCGGGCAGGGCGAAATAGGTCGTCTGATCGGCGACGCGCACATGGGCCGCGCTGGCCAGTTCCAGCCCGCCGCCCACGACCGCGCCGTGAAGCGCCGCGATGACAGGCACCCCGCCGTATTCCATCTTGTTGAACGCCTCGTGCCAGCGCATGCAGAGATGCATGAACTCGGCCGGGCTGCGGTCGGCACGATGATGTTCGACAAGATCGAGCCCGGCGCAGAAATGGTCCCCTGCCCCGGCAAGGACGATCGCGCGCGCATCGCGGCGCGGCGCGACGGAGAAAAGCGCGATCAGTTCCTCGATCGTCGCGGCATCCAGCGCATTGCGCTTGGCTGGCCGGTCGAGCGTGACAAGCCAGACCCCGTCTTCGTCGCGCGCGACGCGCAGGTTTTCGAACGGCGGCAATTCGGCTGCGGCAGTCATCTGGGGCGTTCTCCTCCTTGGGGCGTCGGACTGCCGGGCGCGGCGCTGACGAAGGCCCGCAACCGTCCGGCGGCCCGCCCGCTCAAGCGGTCCGCCGCCCGGGGTGCGGGCCTCCGGGCCGTCCCGGTGCAAGTTCCGGTTCTCCTTTGCCGCGCACCGCCTTGTCAATCCCGCGTGCGGCGACGTCGCGTCGCGGATCCGCGCCGACCTTGGGCCGCCACCGCCGGCGCGATCCGGCCAACCGGCGAGGCGGCCCACGGCCCGCCCTTGCCAATCGAGCCCTGCCCCGGCACCTTGCGCCCCTTCGCAACGGCAAAAGGGAATCACGTCATGCTGAAGGTCTATCTCTCCGGCGAGATCCACAGCGACTGGCGCGAAGAGGTGAAACGCGCCTGCTCCGGGCTGGACATCGAATGGTCGGGGCCGGTCACCGACCACGCGGCCTCCGACGATTGCGGCGCCGAGATCCTGGGCGGGGAGTCCGAGAAGTTCTGGCACGATCACAAGGGTGCGCTTCTGAACGCGATCCGCACCCGCAACGGGATCGAGAACTGTGACGTGATGGTCGTCTGCTTCGGCGAGAAATATCGCCAGTGGAACGCCGCCTTCGACGCGGGCTACGCGGCCGCGCTCGGCAAGCCGATCATCGTGATGCACCCGCCCGAGCATCAACATGCGTTGAAGGAAGTGGATGCCGCCGCTAATGCCGTGGCACAGACGCCCGACCAGGTCGCGCGCGCGCTTCGCTACGTGCTGACCGGAAAACTCTAGACGTGCTGACCGGCAAGCTCTAGCTGCGCCCGCGCCTCTTTCCCGGTTCGGTCGCGCCTCGCACTGCCGCCTTGCCGGCCTTCCCCCCGCTGTCGGGGGCGGGATCGGGCGCCATCTCGACCGCGGGCAGCGTGCCCCGGGGCGGGTCGTCGGCCACCTCCTGCCAGATGTTCATCACCGTCTCCGTAAGTCGGAAACCGTATTTCAACGGTGCCATCCGCCGCTCGCCCTCGGCCCCCCGCCAGGCATTTCGACGCTGGATCTCTTCGTAGAGTTGCATCCGCTCGCGGCACAATTCCACCTCGTGCCGGGCCAGGGCGACAAGCTCCTCGTCGGTCATGAAGTCGCTGAAGAACAATTGCAGCACCGCCGGGTCGCGATATTCGAACATCCCCGGCGGAGGCTGTCGCAGCCATTGCCGCAACGCGTCGCGGCCGCGGGCCGTCAGCGCATAGGTCTTGCGCCGGCGCCCGGTCTCCTCCTGGTGCTTGGTCAGCAGGCCCGCCTTGGCCAACCGCTCCGGCTCGCCATAGAGCTGCGAATGCGAAAACCCCCAGAAATAGTGAACCGTCCGGTCCGCCGCACGCTTGATCTCGTAGGAAGTGGAGGCGCCGCGCAATCCGATCATGCCGAGAACCAGATAGGAAATCGGCCGCAACGCGGGCATCTGCCCGGTTTCATCGTCCTCGACCGGCATTCCAGATCCGTCGCTCACGGCTGTCTCCTCTGCACGGCGCGGCCGCGCCGGTCCCGACGAACGCGGCCGAATTCCGTCCCGCGGACGGGGCACCGCGCCCGGATGCGACTTTGGCAAGCTTTCGTGCCGGGCACAAGGCGCCGCGCCCTGTCGCAAGCGCACCAGCCCCTTCGCGACGCAGGCCGCGGCGGCCGGGATCCATCGATAGGGCGTAACGGAGATCCAGCAAACCGAAACCCCGGTCACCGAAACCCCGGCCATGGGGCGGCATCTGATCTTTGGCACCCAGGCCCCGGTTCAAGGCGGTGCTCGGGACGGTGTCAGGGGGTGTTCGGGACGGTGTTCGGGACGGCGTCAGGGGCGGTGTCAGACCCAACGGGTATGCCCCGACTATAGGACATGCCCGGCACGACGCCACACCGGCCGGCCATCCCCGCACCGGGATGCGCGCCACACCGGGCATGCGATTTGCAATGATTTGTACAGCGCAAGACGCCGCAAAAATACCTGCGCCCCTTCCCCTTCGGAAAAGGCATGGACTCAAAAGACGTTTCCCAATGAAGCGATTTTATCATGCTAAACGAATGATATCAACGCAATCAAGTTTCCCACCAAGCCACAATCTGTTTCTAGACGCGCCGCCGCCATCCTTTCTTGCGCAACATATGACAACAGTATATAACATACGGTGCGTTACATATTATTGTTGGCGCCGGGCTCAGACCCGGCGCTTCAGGTTTCGGGGGAATTCATGGCCTGTTCGGTTCAAGTCGCCTACCCGACAGCGGGTGGCACCAAATTCGATTTCGACTATTACGGTCAGAAGCACGGGCCGCTGGTGGCCAAGCTTCTGGGTAACGCGCTCAGCCAAAAGCAGATCTGCCGCGGCCTGTCCGGCTTCGGCGATGCACCGGCGCCGTTCCACGCGATCGCGACACTGGTATTCGCCGATCGCGCCGCGATGGAGAGGGCGATGCCCGAACTCGCGCAACTGCGCGACGATATCGGCAACTTCTACAATGGCGACCCCATGGTCGTCGTCGGCGAAGTTCTCTAGGGCGCCTCTTCGGCTACCGGGCCGCGCGCCGCGGCCATGCCTGAAAAATCCGGAATGCTCGCGGCCGCGACACCCTCTCCCGAGGGGCGTCGCGCGGCGTTCAGAATTCCACCTCGATCGCCACGCCGCGTTCACGCGCGCGTTCGACCACGGCGGCCGCCACCGCCAGATCCTGGAGCCCGACGCCGGTGCCGTCGAACAGCGTCACCTCGTCGGGCGAACGCCGGCCCGGATCGTCGCCGTTTATGACGGCGCCGATCTCGGCGATGTCGGCGGGCGCAAGCAAGCCCTCGGCCACGGCATGCTGCGCCTCGCCGATGGCCACGGCCTGGGCCACCTCGTCGGTGAAGACGCGCGCGCGGGCGACCAGGGCGGCGTCGAGTTCCTGCTTGCCCTTGGTATCGGTCCCCATGCAGGCCAGATGCGTGCCCGGCGCGACATGCTCGGCCAGCAGGATCGGCGCGAAGGACGAGGTGATGGTGATGATCACGTCGGCTGCGCGCATGTCTTGCAATTCGACCGGCTCGAGGGGAACGCCGGCCTCCTCGGCGACCCGCGCGAGATTGGGCAGCATCTCGGGGTGCGGGTTCCAGGCGATGACCTTCTCGAAGCGGCGCTGCTCCAGCGCGGCACGAAGCTGGAAGCCCGCCTGATGGCCGGCCCCGATCATGCCCAGAACCTGTGCATCCGCGCGCGCAAGGTGCCGGATGGAGACCGCCGAGGCCGCAGCGGTGCGCA
>JASBUM010000064.1 GCA_030147905.1 Acidimangrovimonas sp. | reverse complement strand
GCGGTTGTGGACACGGCCGATGCCGGCAACGCCGGCAACCCTTCCGGATCCGCACCGGGGGGTGCGATCGGCGCGGCCGCCCCCTGCGGGTGGTGCAGGCTCGCATCGAGCAAGCCGCGCGTGTAGGGCACCCGGCTGGTGCGAAAGACCGCCTCGGTCGCGCCGGCATCGACGAGCCTGCCGGCCTGCATCACGCCCAGCCGGGACGCCATCCGCGCGACCACCGCGAGATCATGGGTGATCAGCATCAGCGCCATGCGCTGTTCCTCCACCAGCCCGCGCAGCAGTTCGAGGATCTGGGCCTGGGTCGTCACGTCGAGCGCGGTGGTCGGTTCATCCGCGATCAGAAGCATCGGGCGGAGCGCGATCGCCATGGCGATGCAGACGCGCTGACGCTGGCCGCCGGACAATTCGTGCGGATAGCGTCCCATCCCGACCGCCTCCAGCCCCACGCGATCAAGGCCGGCGCGGGCGGCGCGCGCGGCCTCCCTGCGGCCGGCGCCCCCGTGGATGCGAAGCGTTTCCGCCACCTGCGCGCCGATCGTGTGCAACGGGTTCAACGCGGACATCGGTTCCTGGAAAATCATGCCGATGGCACGCCCGCGGATCCGGCACAGGTGCCGTTCGGATAGCGCCAGCAGATCCTGCCCGTCGAGCACGACCCGCCCCCGGGCCTGTGCACCACGCGGCAGCAGCCCCATCACGGCAAGCGCCGTCATCGACTTGCCCGAGCCGCTTTCACCGACCAGCCCGACGATTTCACCGGCGCCGACTTCCAGATCGATCCCGTCCAGGACCGGCCGCGCGCCGATCGCGAGCGAAAGCCGCTCGATCCGCAGAAGGGTCATGCCCGCCCCCGGGCGAGGCGCGGGTCAAGCATGTCGCGCAGACCGTCGCCCATCAGGTTGAGACCCAGAACGCACAACACGACGCTGAGGCCCGGAAAGATCGCCAGATGCGGCGCGAAGGCGATCATCGTCTGGCTTTCGGCAAGCATCCGTCCCCACGACGGTGTCGGCGGCTGCGCGCCAAGTCCGACATAGCTGAGCCCGGCCTCGGCGAGGATGCCGAGACTGAACTGTATCGTCGCCTGCACAATCAGCAGGCTGGCGAGATTGGGCAGCACATGTTCGGCCGAGATCCGTAGCGCGCCCTTGCCGGCCAGCCGCGCGGCCCGCACGAAGTCGAGCGTCCACAGCGCCAGAGCCCCGCCCCGGGTGACGCGGGCAAAGACGGGGATGTTGAAGATCCCGATGGCCAGGATCGCGTTGAAGGCCGAAGGCCCGAAGACCGCGGTGATGAGGATCGCGATGACCAGGCTCGGAAAGGCGAAGACGAGGTCGTTGGCGCGCATGATCGCCTCATCCGCAAGGGTGCCCCGCCGGGCCGCCGCCCACAGGCCCAGCGGTACGCCGCCGGCCGCGCCGATTCCCACCGCCACCACCGCGACCGCGATCGAGACCCGCGCGCCCACCATCAGGCGCGAGGCGACATCGCGGCCGAACTGATCGGTGCCAAGCCAGTGGATCGGACCGGGCGGGCGCAGCCTGCGCGCTATATCCATGGCGTCAGGCGGGAAGGGGGTCCAGACGAACGATACCAGTGCGAGAAGGACGAAGACCCCGGCCAGGACCGCGCCGATACGGAAACCCGCCGTCGCCTTCATCCCTGGCTGCCTCCGACACCGGCATGGGCTGGCTGCCCTCTGGCCGCGTGCCTGCGCCGCAGACGCGGATCGACGGCGGCATAGGCGATGTCGGTCAGGAAATTCACCGCGATCACCGCCGCCACCAGCAGCATCACCACCGATTCCACCACGATCAGATCGCGTTGGGTGATTGCCTGGAAGATCAGCCGCCCGAGCCCCGGCAGGTAGAAGACGTTCTCGATAATGATGGCGCCGGCGAGCAGGAAGGAGAATTGCAACCCCAGGATCGTCAGCACCGGCACCATCGCATTGCGCATCGCATGGCGGCGCACGGTCTGGCCGCGGCTGAGCCCTTTCGCCCGGGCCGAGCGGATGTAGTCGAGCTCCAGCGTCTCGATCAGGGCCGATCGCATCACCCGCGCCAGGATCGCCGCCTGCGGCAGCGCCAGCGCCACCGCCGGCAGGGTCAGCGCGCGCATCGCGGGCCAGATCCCCTGCGACCAGCCCGGAAAGCCCCCGGCCTGGAGCCAGTGCAGGCGAACCGCAAACAGCAGCACCAGAAGCATCGCGAACCAGAAGTTGGGCACGGCAATCCCCAGTTGCGTCAAGCCCATCACGGCGACATCCGCCGGCCGACCGCGGCGGGCGCCCGCGATCATGCCGGCAGGCAAGGCAATGGCAAGCGTCAGGACGAGAGCATAAAGCGTAAGCGGCAACGACACCTGCACCCGTGCGGCGACCAGCTCCAGCACCGGGACGCGATAGGTATAGGAGATGCCGAAATCTCCACTGACCATGCCCGACAGCCAGTGCAGGTAACGGATGGGTGCCGATCCATCGAGACCCAGCGCATGCCGCAAGGCGGCTTCGGCGGCGGGCGTGGCATTCAGCCCGAGCATGTAGGACGCCGGATCGCCGGGCACCACCTCGACCACGGTGAAGATGACGAGGCTCGCGATCAGCAAACTGGCGGCGAAGGAAATCAGCCGGGCAAGAAAGTAGCGCAGCATCGGGCGGGTCCTGTTGCCGATCGGATATCAGCCTAGGGCTGGGCGCGGCCCCGGTCCAGAAAAAGCGGCGCGGGCGTCGTGCGAGACCGCATGCTGGGCGAGGCCGCGAGAACCGGCGCAACGCCTGCCCCGGGATCTGCGCTTATGGCCGCGGCAGGTCGCTCCGCGGGCGGTATTTTTCCCGAAAGAAGATGCCGGTCGCGCGCAGGCCCCGGCCGGGAAACCTGTCGCGCCGGGCGCCAGCCCGCCAGCCAGGACGCCAGCCAAGCCCCCCGGCCAGGACGCCGTCCGCGAACGTTGTCGTCGCGCCCGAGCCGCGCAACCATGGCCTGAGGTGGGCACGATGCGCGATTGTCCCCGATCTTATCCATGGCCGTGGCAGGGGCCGGGCGCATCGACCGCTTCCCCGGTGGTCCCGCGAACATGGATCCGGCACCGCACGATCGGCTGCCGGTGCGATCGGCTGCCGGTGCGATCGGCCACGGCGGCCCGGCCCGGGACGGGACGGGACCGGCGTTATCCGGCACCGCCCCGACCTTTTGCCCGGAGCGGGGATCCCGACGGGCGCCCGCCCGGCCGTGACCGGCCGGGCGATCCTAGGCGCGCCTGATCAGCTTGATCAGAAACAGCAAGATGACCGCGCCAAGCGTTGCATTGATGATCGCGGCGATGATCCCGCCGCCCAGCGCAAAGCCGAGTTGCGGAAAGAGATAGCCCGCGATCACTGCGCCGACGATCCCGACGACGATGTCGCCCAGCAGTCCGAAACCATAGCCGGAAACGATCAGTCCGGCCAGCCAGCCGGCGATCGCACCGACGATCAGCATGACGATCAGGCCCATTCGCATTCTCCTCGATTGTGCCGCGACCCTTCCCCTACCGCCGGTCCCACCCGGCGGCGTCTTGCCTCATTTCGACCAGTAGACACCGGTCATGTCATTGGCCTGGGTCGGCGCGTTCTTCCACAATCCATGCAGTTTCGCATTCGCGACGCCTGTCTTGGCCAATTGGAAAAGATAGGCGTTTACGTAGTCCTTGGCGATGATGGTCTGCGCCTGTTTGAGCAATTTCACGCGCATCGCCGGATCGGCGGTGCGCTCGAGCGTCTTCATCAGCGCCTGAAACTTCGGGTTGTCGTAGCCGAAATAGTAGTTCGGCCTGGCGTAGATGCCGATATCCATCGGCTCGGTATGGCTGACGATGGTCAGGTCGAAATCATGGCGCTTGAACACCTGGTCGAGCCATTGCGCCCAGCCCATCTCGGTAATCGTCGTCCGGATCCCCACCGCGGCCAGCTCATTGGCGACGATCTCGCCGCCGCGGCGCGCATAGCTGGGCGGCGGAAGCGCGAGGCGCAATTTCAGCCCCTTCACGCCGGCCTCGGCCAGAAGCTTCTTTGACAGGGCCGGATCATAGGCCGAGAGCGCGGTAAGATCGACATAATCGGGGTTATGCGGGGCGAAATGGGTGCCGATCGGCGTGCCATAGCCGAACATCGCGCCATCGATGATATCCTTGCGGTTGATCGCATGGGCGATGGCGGCGCGCACCTTGACGTTGTTCAGGGGCGGATTGCGGTTGTTCATCGCCAGGATCGTCTCGCCCTCGGTGGTGCCGATCATCACCTTGAACCGCGGATCGGCCTTGAATTGCGCCAAGGTCTCGGGCGCCGGGAAATTGGGAAAGACATCGACATCGCCCGACATCATCGCCGCAAAAGCCGCCGTCGGGTCCGAGATGAACTTGAACCGGATCTTGTCGAGCCTGGGCGGCGTGCCCCAATAGCCCGCGTAACGTTCAAGATCGATATGATCGCCCTTGACCCAATCCGCGAATTTGAACGGGCCGGTGCCGACCGGACGGGTGGCCTCGGTCCCGATCGATTTCGGCGAGACGATCTCGGCGTCGCCCCAGGCCAGGTTGAAGATGAAATTGCCGTTGGGATGGGCAAGCGTGATCCGCACCGTCAGCGGGTCAGGCACCTCGATCTTCTCGATATCGGCGAAAAGCTGCTTTTGCGCGTTCAACGTATCTGGCGCGCGGGCGCGGTCGAGGCTGAACTTGACGTCCTCGGCCGTCATCGGCGTGCCGTCCTGGAAGGTCACACCCGAATGCAGGTGAAAGGTCCAGACCTTGCCGCCCCCGGCGACCTCCCAGCTTTTGGCCAGATCGGGCTCGATCCGGCCGTCGGGGCCGAAGCGGGTGAGGCCCTGGAACACATTGGCATAGGTGACCTCGTCGATCGCACCGGCGGCGCCGGCGGTCGGGTCGAGAATCGGCGGCTCCAGCACCATGCCCACCGTGACCGAGGTTTTGGCGGCATGGGCGCCCCCCGCCCCCAGCGCGAATGCGAGGCCGGCCAAGGCCAGCCCCGTGCAGATCCCCTTCAACATCCCCCTTCTCCCTGTTGCGGCCGCAGCCGGCGCGGCCATCTCTCATGATCCCGCGCATCGCACGGCGGATCAAGCGTGCTCGATCCCGTGCAAGACCATGGTCTTGGCGGCCCGAAAGCGTTAAAGACGGGCGCGACGAGGCCATGAGCCGGCGATGCCGGAGCCGAGATCAGGAGAGCCGCCGATGAGTGTCGCTGCCGCGCAGCCCGCCCCCACCCCAGCCGCCATTGCCGCGCGCAAGGGCGGCACGCCGGTCGTTTGCCTGACAGCCTACACGACGCCTGTCGCACGGCTGGTGGATCCGCATTGCGACCTGGTCCTGGTCGGTGACAGCCTTGGCATGGTGCTGCATGGCCTGCCATCGACGCTGGGCGTGACGATGGAGATGATGATCCTTCACGGCCAGGCGGTGCGGCGTGGATTGAGCCGGGCGCTGATGGTCGTGGACATGCCCTTCGGCAGCTATGAGGAAAGCCCCGCGCAAGCCTTTCGCAATGCCGCCCGGATCATGACCGAGACCGGGGCGGCGGCGGTAAAGATCGAAGGCGGTGAGACCATGGCCGAAACCGTGGCCTTCCTCACCGCCCGCGGCATCCCGGTCATGGGCCATGTCGGGCTGACCCCGCAATCGGTGCATCAGCTTGGCGGATACCGGGTGCAGGGGCGCGGCGAGGATGGCATGCGGGTGTTGCGCGACGCACAGGCGGTGGCGCATGCGGGCGCCTTCTCGATCGTGCTCGAAAAGCTTCCCGACGGACTGGCGCGGCAGATCACCGACGCCGTTGCGGTGCCGACGATCGGCATCGGCGCCTCGGCGGCCTGCGACGGGCAGGTGCTGGTGATCGACGACATGCTCGGGTTGTTCGGCGATTTCCGACCGAAGTTCGTGCGCCGTTATGCCGAACTGGGAGAGGCCGCCGGCGAGGCCATCGCCTCCTACGCCGCCGATGTCCGCGCCCGCCGTTTTCCGGGACCGGAACATGTCTTTGCCGATAACGCGGGCGGGGCCGCGCCGAATGCCGGGTCGGTGGGTTCCACCGCCGCGCCGACCGCGGGCGCCGGGGCCGGTGCCGCCGAATCCGCGGGTGGCGCGGCCCGGTCATGACGATGCAGGTTCTTCGCCGGCTTGACGATTTGCGCGGCCAGACCGCGCGCTGGCGCGCCGCGGGCCGGACCGTCGGCCTCGTACCGACGATGGGCGCGCTTCACCAGGGACATCTGAGCCTGGTGAAGGCCGCGCGCGGGGGCGCCGACCGCGTGATCGTGACGATCTTCGTGAACCCGCGGCAGTTCAACAACCCCGAGGATCTGGCCAAATATCCCAAGAGCGAGGCCGAGGACCTTGCACTTCTGTCGCCGCTCGGGGTCGATCTGGTTTATGTGCCGGCCCCCGACCAGATCTATCCCGAGGGATTTGCGACCACCGTTTCGGTCGCCGGGCTGAGCGAGGGCCTGTGCGGCGCGGGCCGGCCGGGCCATTTCGACGGCGTCGCCACCGTGGTGACCAAGCTGTTGACGCAGACCGGCGCCGACCGCGCGTGGTTCGGCGAGAAGGACTGGCAACAATTGCAGATCGTGCGCCGTCTGGTGGCCGATCTGGATCTCGGGACCGAGATCGTCGGCTGCCCGACGGTACGCGAAGCCGACGGGCTGGCAATGGCCTCGCGCAATCGCAGGCTTTCACCCGCGGCGCGCGGGCGCGCCCCGATCCTCGCCCGCGCGCTCGGGGCCGCACGCGACGCGATCGTGGCGGGCCCGCCGGCCGAGGAGGCCCTGGCGCAGGCGCGTGCGATGATCCTCGCAGACGGGTTCGAACAGGTCGAATACCTGGAACTGCGCAGCGCCTCGGACCTGCGGCCCCTGACCCGCATCGACCGGCCGGCGCGCCTGTTCGTGGCCGCGCATATCGACGGTATCCGCCTGATCGACAACATCGACGCCACGATCTGCTAGGACCGGAGGGCGCGCGCACCGCCCGGCCGCCGCCACGCGCCCCCCCCCCCCGGAACGGCCGGGGCCCGGAACGCCGGGAGGCGAATGCTAGGGCGGCGTGACAGCCGCGCCGTCGCGCGCACCATGCGCCGTCCCCAGATCGCCGCGCGCCACCGCCACCGACTTGATGATCGCGTGGCACGCCTCCCCCGGCGCCAGCGCCAGCGCGGCAACGGACCGGCGCGTGACCCGCGCGAGGATCACGTCCTCGCCGCAGCGCAGCCGTACCATCGCACCCGGCCCTTCGCCCAGATGCAGAGCCTCGACCCGCCCCGCAAGGATGTTGAGCGCCGACAGCCCCTCGGGCCGGCCGCGCGACAAGATCACGTCATGGGCATGGATGCGCAGCCGGAAGCGCGCCCCTTCCGGCGCCTCGATGCGCGGCAGGAACAGCA
>JASBUM010000047.1 GCA_030147905.1 Acidimangrovimonas sp. | reverse complement strand
TCCAGCCGCTGCCGGCGCCGGCCCGCCTGGCTGGGCGAGAGGTTGAGAAGCGCGCCCAGCGTCTCGGCCGTCAGATGCGCATTCTTCTGGAGTTCGGCAAGGAGCCGTGAATCGACCGCATCGATCATATGCGCACTATCCGCATGATATCTGTTGTTGATGCGAATGTACCGCGCCGCGGCTACGAAAATCCAGCAAAATGCGCGAAACCATCGCAGATTCGACGCTATCATGGCTGCGTCAGCGAACAGGAGATCAGCCATGGGCCCCTTTCCCCATCAGGCGCCACCGGCGCGCATCAGCAAGGACAATCCCGCCGGCACCGATGGGTTCGAATTCGTCGAATTCGCCCACCCCGAGCCGCAGAAGCTGCGCGATCTGTTCACCAGGATGGGCTATGCGCTGGTGGCGCGGCACCGGTCGCGGGCGGTGGAATTGTGGCAGCAGGGCGATATCAGCTATCTGCTCAACGCCGAGCCGGGCAGCCACGGCGCGGATTTCGTGGCCCGTCACGGCCCCTGTGCGCCGTCGATGTGCTGGCGCGTGGTCGATGCAGACCATGCCTACCGCCATGCCGTGGGTCACGGCGCCACGCCCTATGACGGGCCCGATCGGGTGGTGGATCTGCCCGCGATCGAGGGCATCGGCGGCAGCCTGATCTACTTCACCGACCGTTACGGCGACACCAACCCCTATGACGCCGAGTTCGAATGGATAGCCGCCCCCAAGCCGCGCGGGGTGGGCTTTTATTATCTCGACCACCTGACCCACAATGTTCATCGCGGCAATATGGATCGGTGGTTCAGCTTCTACGGCGACCTGTTCAATTTCCGCCAGATCCGGTTCTTCGATATCGCGGGCAAGTATACCGGGCTGCACAGCCGTGCACTGACCTCGCCCTGCGGCCGCATCCGGATCCCGATCAACGAGGACCGCGGCGAGACCGGGCAGATTGTCGAATATCTCAAGCGCTACAACGGCGAAGGCATCCAGCATATCGCGGTGGGCAGCGACGACATCTATGACGCCACCGATGCGATCGCCGCGCGGGGACTGAAATTCATGCCCAAGCCGCCGATGTCCTATTACGAGATGAGCCATGAGCGCGTCCAGGGCCACGAAGAGCCGGTGGAACGGATGGCCAAACACGGCATCCTCATAGACGGCGAAGGCGTCGTCGACGGCGGCGAGACCCGGATCCTGCTTCAGATCTTCTCCAGGACGGTGATCGGGCCGATCTTCTTCGAGTTCATCCAGCGCAAGGGCGACGACGGCTTCGGCGAGGGAAATTTCAAGGCCCTGTTCGAGTCGATCGAGCAGGACCAGATCGAACGCGGAGTCCTGAAGGCCCCCGAAAGCGAGACGTCGGAAAGCGCCTGACGCCCCGCGCGGCGGGCGCGTCGATCGGATCCGCGCCAGCGATGCGCCGGCCCCGGGCCCGGCCGCGCGCGGCGGCGGCAGGCATGCGTGCCACCCGCTTCGGTGTCGCGCGGGGTCCTTCATGGCGGCCGAGCCGCTCCCGCGGGGGCAGGGTGATCCGTGGCGAGGGTGATCCCGGGAAGGGTCGGCCCTTGGCCCCGGCACCCGGGGGGCGCGTGCCGGACACCGGGCGGCCATGGCCCCAGGGGCGCGCCGGCTCATGGGGACGCCGGATCAGCCTCGCGGCATGACAAGTTCGATGTTGCGGCCATTCTTGACATAGAAAAGATTAGCCTCCCCGATCGCTGCGACTTGCCCGCCGTCAAGCCGGTCCCCCACCCGCAGGACAAGAACTTTTCCGCCCGGCATTCGAACCAGCGCGTTGCGCCGTCCGCCGATCGCATAGACGCCCAGAAGGCTTACGCGGTCGAGCCGCAGCTTGCGCCTCTCGGTCGCGCGCCGGGCGAAGACCGTGGCCGGCGCGTCTGGCTCGCCGCGCTGCGCCGGCTGCGCTGCGGGGGGCTGCGAGGGGGCGGCCGCGGCAGGTGGAACCGTGGCGGCGACCGCCGTGGCCGCGGGCGGCCTTGCCTGCCGGCTGGGCGGCTCGGGACGCCGGACAGGACGCGGGGATCGTACAACGGCAAGAGCGCTTGCAGTCGCGGCGGCCGCGGAGGTGGACGGCGGCGCGGGGCGCGGCGCGGGGCGGAGCACCGAGGGCGCGCGCGGGACCGGCTTCC
>JASBUM010000023.1 GCA_030147905.1 Acidimangrovimonas sp. | reverse complement strand
GGCATCGTCTCGGCGCGCATGTCGATCGTCTCCATGCGCGGCAGTTCCGCCCGCCCGAAGCGCCGTGGCAGGTCCAGCCGGCGATATTTGCCGATATCGGCATTGACCCAGCTTTCGAGGCTGGGCGTGGCCGAGGCCAGCACCACCTGCGCCCCAAGGATGGATGCCCTCAGCACCGCCATGTCGCGGGCATTGTAGAGAACGCCGTCCTCCTGCTTGTAGGAGGCGTCGTGTTCCTCATCGACGACGATCAGCCCGAGCGCGCGGAACGGCAGGAACAGTGCCGATCGCGCACCCACCACCAGATCCACCCCGCCCTCGGCCGTCATCCGCCACAGGCGCCGCCGCTCGGTCTGGGTGACGCCGGAATGCCACTCGCCCGGGCGCGCGCCGAAACGGGCCTCCACCCGTGCCAGGAAATCCGTCGTCAGCGCGATCTCGGGCAGCAGGACCAGCGCCTGGCGCCCGGCCGCGAGACATTCCGCGACCGCTTCCAGATAGACTTCGGTCTTGCCCGATCCAGTCACCCCCTTGAGAAGGGTCGCCCCGTAGCGCCCGCCGGCCACGGCGGCGCGCAGGGTCGCGGCCGCCTGTGCCTGATCGGGGTTGAGCGCGCGGCCCGCGCAGGCGAGGTCGAGCTGCGGATAGGGCCGGTCGCGGGGCGCGTCCTCCTCGATCAGTGCGCCCTGTGCCGCCAGTCCGCGCACCACACCGCTGCCGACACCGGCCAGCGCCGACAGTTCCGCCGCGGTGAAGCCGAGCCCGCCGTGATCCTCGAGCACCGCCAGAACGCGCCGGCGGGCGGGTGTCATCCGATCGGGGACATGCCCGCCCGCGCGAAAGATTCGCCGCGCCGCCGCAGGTTCCAGAAGCCCCGGCGCCCGCGTTGCCAGCCGCAGCATCGCCCCCGGCGGCGTCAGCGTGTATTCGCCCGCGCGTTCGAGGAAGACGCGCAATTCCTCGCGCATCGGCGGAAGGTCCAGAACCCGTCCGATCGGGCGCAGCCGGGCGGGCTGAACCTCGCCCGTGCCAGGTCCCCATACCACCCCGAGAACCTTCCGCGGCCCCAATGGAACCTCGACGAAATCGCCCGGCCGGCATCCGCCCTCGGGGGCGCGGTAATCCAGCGGCCGGCCGATCGGCTGGGGGGTCAGCACCGCCACCTGTGCGCCGGCGGCGAAATCCGTCTGCTGTGTCACGCGTCTTCCCTTTGGGCTTTCGGCTGCGCGGGGCTTGCGCTAATACATCGCCCGTAAAGGGCCGCAACCCAAGAGGAGAAGCGCATGAAATTCTTCGTCGATACCGCGGACGTCGCGGCGATCGCCGAACTCAACGAGCTTGGCATGGTCGACGGCGTCACCACCAACCCCTCGCTGATCCTGAAATCCGGCCGCGACATCCTGGAAGTCACCAAGGAGATCTGCGACCTGGTATCGGGGCCGGTCTCGGCCGAGGTCGTCTCGCTCAAGGCCGACGAGATGATCGCCGAGGGCCGCAAGCTGGCCGATATCGCCCCGAACATCGCGGTCAAGGTGCCGCTGACATGGGACGGGCTGAAGGCGTGCAAGTCCCTGACCGATGACGGGCTGACGGTGAATGTCACGCTTTGTTTCTCCGCCAATCAGGCGTTGCTGGCGGCCAAGGCGGGTGCAAGCTTCATCTCGCCCTTCGTCGGCCGGCTCGATGACATCAACCTGGACGGGATGGAACTGATCGCCGATATCCGCACCATCTACGACAATTACGATTTCGACACCGAAATCCTGACCGCTTCGGTGCGCTCGGTCAATCACGTGACCGAAGCGGCGCGCATCGGCGCCGATATCGTGACCGCCCCGCCCGAGGTGATCCGCAAGCTTGCCAGCCACCCGCTTACCGACAAGGGGCTGGAGGCCTTCCTGAAGGATTGGGAAAAGACCGGGCAGAAGATCCTGTGACGGGGCCGCGCGGGACGCGCAGGGGCCCGCCGCGGTGATCGCGGTGGCGCGGCGCATCCGGCCCGGCCGGCTGGCGGCGGGCGCGAGGCGGGCACCGGCGGCAAGCGGTGATTGCCCGGCCCTTCGCCGGCCGCAGCCATGTTTCCCGCCCCCGAACGCCTCGGGGCCGCTCTGGCGAATTTGACCCGCGAGAAGTCGTAATCGCCCCTGCCGCCGCGGGGATGGGCGGCTATAGCCGGGGCAGACCGGGCCTGCCCTTGCGGGTCCGTCCACAGGGCAGGGAGAGAGCATCGCCATGAAGACCGACATCGAGATCGCGCGCGCGGCACGGAAGAGGCCGATCCAGGAGATCGGCGCAAAGCTGGACATCCCGGCCGAACATCTGCTGCCCTATGGTCATGACAAGGCGAAGGTCGGTCAGGATTACATCCGCTCGGTCATGGAGCGGCCGCGCGGCAAGCTGATCCTGGTCACCGCGATCAATCCGACGCCCGCGGGCGAGGGCAAGACGACCACCACCGTGGGCCTCGGCGACGGGCTGAACCGGATCGGCAAGCGCGCGGCGATCTGCATCCGCGAGGCGTCGCTCGGCCCCAATTTCGGGATGAAGGGCGGTGCGGCCGGCGGCGGCATGGCCCAGGTCGTGCCGATGGAGGATATGAACCTTCATTTCACCGGCGATTTCCATGCGATCACCTCGGCCCATAACCTGCTGTCGGCGATGATCGACAACCATATCTACTGGGGCAACGCGCAGGAGATCGACCTGCGGCGCGTGGTCTGGCGGCGGGTGCTGGACATGAACGACCGGGCGCTGCGCGATGTCGTGGTCTCGCTGGGCGGCGTGTCGAACGGCTTTCCGCGCCAGACCGGTTTCGACATCACCGTGGCCTCGGAGGTCATGGCGATCCTGTGCCTTGCGCGCGATCTCGAGGATCTGCAGGCGCGGCTGGGCGATATCGT
>JASBUM010000018.1 GCA_030147905.1 Acidimangrovimonas sp. | reverse complement strand
CGGACGGCGGTGAAGAACCTTCCGTCAAAAGCCGGGTCTCGTCTCAATCGCGCAGCGTTGCAGGTTTCAAAGTCGAGCATGGAGGGAATTTACCCGCCCGCGCGCGGCGATGCGAGGGCCCCAAGGTGATAAGGTCCGGAAACGGCCAGTTCCGGGGCGCGCGAATCTGCAGCTCCCTGACGGATTGCTTCTTCGGGGACGCCCTACATGCACACGACATTTCAGGACTGGGCGCTGCTCACGCTTCTATCGCTCCTTTGGGGCGGCGCGTTCTTCTTCGCGACCGTCGCGGTGGCGGGGCTGCCGGTGCTGACCGTCGCAGCGTTGCGCGCCGGCATCGCAGCAATCGCGCTGTTCGCGTTTCCGCAGAATCGCGGTGCGGTATGGCCGCCCGCCGGACGCTCAGTCCCCGCGCTCTTCATCATGGGCCTACCGAACAACCTGATACCTTTCAGTCTGCTGTTCCGGGCGCTAACCTTGATCCCGAGCGGCCTTGCTTCGATCCTGAATGCCGCCACGCCAATCTTTTCGATCATCGTGGTGCATTTCCCGCTGGTGGATAAGCGTAGGGCCGCGAACAAGGTGATCGGGATTCTGTCCGGGCTTCCGGGGGTGGTCGCCCTGTTCGGGGGCGACGCGCTGAACGGGATCGACATCTCCGTTGTGGGCATGCCGGCCTGCCAGTGACCGCGTCTGTGCCGGCACTGGCCCTCGTGTCGACGGCATTCGCCCATATGATCTTCCTGCGCCTGCCCGCTTCGGCGGGGGCGGTGAATGTGGCCCCGGTGACGATTCTCGTCCCGGTTGGCGCGCTCCTGTTGGGAACACTCGTTTTGGGAGAGGTTCTGGCCCTGCAGGAACTTGCCGGCATGGGACCGATCGCGATCGGTTTGCGGGCTATCGACGGGCGCCACGCAGAACGCCTGCGCGGAAACGGCCGGAGGTCGGCATGATGGACGCCAGCACCATCCGCTGTCGCGCGCGCAGCCCGGCCACGAATTGGCGCGCATCCGCCGGCGCGTCACGCGGATCAGACCTGACTCCCGGCAAGCCAGACGGCCCGGACATCATGATCCGGCGACAGCCAGACCATATCCGCGCGGGCGCCCGCCCGCAGGTGGCCGCGCTCTCCGCTCAGGCCCAGGCAATCGGCGGGCGTGGCCGTTACCGTGGCCAGCGCCGCCGCTTCCGGCAGGCCGACCGCATCGACGAGATGCCGCACCGAGGCGGGCAGCGTGATATCCGCCCCGGCCAGCGTCCCGTCGGCCAGCGTCAGGCGCCCGTCGCGGCGCTGGATCGAGCGCCCGCCGAGATCGAAGCGCCGCGCGGCGGTGCCGGCCACTGCCATGGCATCGGTGACCGCAAAGAGCTTCACCCGCGCCGCGTCTTCCCCGCTGCGCTTGGCCGCGAAGGCCACGCGCAGCACCTCCGGCGCGACATGGATGCCGTCGCAGATCACACCGGCGAAGACATCGGGCGCATCAAGCGCAGCCCCCACCAGCCCCGGCGCGCGATGTGTCAGGGGACTCATCGCGTTGAATAGATGGGTGACGCAGCCGGCGCCCGCGGCAAAGGCTGCCCGCGCGACTTCCATGGCGCAGTCGGAATGCCCGAGGCTGACGATCGCGCCCGCGCGCGCCAAAGCCGCGATCTGCTCTGGCCGCGCCGCTTCCGGCGCCAGCGTCACCAGCAGCCGCGGCAGCGCCGCCGCCGCCTGCAGCAGCAGCCCCAGATCGTCATCGGTCATCGGCCGGATCAGCGCCGCGTCATGCGCGCCCCGGCGCCGCGGATCGAGATGCGGCCCCTCGAGATGAAGCCCCATGAAACCCGGCACGCCCTGCCGCGCCGCCGCAATCCCGGCCTCGACCACCCGCGCCGTCATCCCCGGCGTGGCGGTGATGAGCGTCGGCAGCAGGCCGGTGGTGCCGGATCGCATATGGGCGCGGCACACCGTCTCGATCTCGGCGGCCGACCCTTCGCCGCCCAGCATGACACCGCCGCCGCCATTCACCTGCAGATCGAGAAAGCCCGGCGCAAGGATGCCGCCGGCCAGCGCCGTCACCCGGCCCGGCGGGGCCTCGGCCCGCGGCATCAGGGCAGCGATCCGCCCGGCCTC
>JASBUM010000013.1 GCA_030147905.1 Acidimangrovimonas sp. | reverse complement strand
AGGACGGGAATTTCGGATCGAGCAGCATCTGATCCGCCTTGCCGGGGGTAATCTGGTTGAAGATCCCCGCCGATCGCTCGAGCCATTCGCGCACCGTCGCGCCATCCACCGCCACCGCGCGGAAGGTGTTGGGAGAGAGATACAGGTCGGCCACGTTCTTGATCGCCACCGCACCCTTGGGCACGTCGGTGTAATAATCCGGCCCGCCGCGCCCGCCGGCCTTGAACGGCGCCGCCGCCGACAGCAGCGGCAGATCCGCGTATTTGGTGTCCTTGAGCATCTGCCGCGCATACCAAAGCTGCGCGTTCGAGACGATCTGCACCGAAGGATCGTCGGCCACCAGCGCGAAATAAGAGAACAAGGGCGCCGAGGTCTCGCCCACCGGGCGGCGCACGTAATCGAGCGTCGCCTGGTGATCGGCGGCGATCGCGGCAACTAGGCGCCTGTCGCTTTCCACCGTCGCGATCTTCTTGCGCCCCTCGCGGCGGTAGATCGCGCGGGCCTCGGAGGTGTGGCTTACGATCTTCCAGCCCTTGCCGTCCTGTTCGAGCATGAGATCGATCAGACCCATATGCGAGCCCCAGAACCCGGCCATCACGGCGGGTTTGCCGCGCAATGTGCCGCGCTCAAGATCCGCGCCGGCGATCCCGGCGAAATCCTTGGACGGGAAGACCAGATGCTGGTGGCCGGTGAAGACCACGTCGATCCCCTCGACCCCGGCGAGATAGAGCGCCGCGTTTTCCATCCCCTCGCTTTGGCCCGCCCCGTCGATGCCGGTATGGGCCAGCGCCACGATCAGATCGGCCCCCTCTTCGCGCATCTGCGGCACATAGGCCTCGGCGGTGGCGACGATATCGCGGGTCATCACCTTGCCCTTCAGATTGGCCTCGTCCCATTGCAGGATCTGCGGCGGCACGAAGCCGATGAAGCCGATCTTGACCTTGTGCGCCGCCCCGGCGCCGTCGGTCAGCGTCTTCTCGACGATCCGATAGGGCTGGATGAAGGTCTTGTCGCCGCGCGGATTGGCGGCAAGCCGGGTGCCGTTGACCAGATTGGCGCAGACGAAGGGGAACTTGGCCCCGGCCAGCGCCGCCTCGAGGAAGGGCAGGCCGTAGTTGAATTCGTGATTGCCGAGCGTCGACATCTCGTAGCCCAGCAGGTTCATCGCCTTGAAGGTCGGATGGACGTCGTTCTTGAGCCCCTTTTGCAGCGCGATGTAATCGCCCAGGGGGTTGCCCTGGATGAGATCACCGTTGTCGATCAGCATGGAATTGCCGGCCTCGGCCCGGATCGCCGCGATCAGGCTTGCGGTGCGCGCCAGACCCTGGGTGTCGTCGGGCCGGTCGCCGTAATAATCATAGGGATCGACGGCGACATGGATGTCGGTGGTTTCCATCAGGCGCAGATGGATCTGTCCGGCCGCCGCGCGGGCGGCAAACGGATGAAGCATGACCAATGCGCCGGCCGAGGCGGCGGTTCCCGCAAGGAACGACCGGCGCGACATGAGCGGCTGCGGTTTCATCATTTCTCTCCCTGGAAGCATGGCGCTCTTTCGGCCCGGCGCCCGCGACCCTTGCCGTGGCCGCACGGCCCGCGCCCTGATGATCACCTTATCGTGAAATCTGCGTGACAGCACATCAATTCCGCCAGCGCGATGTTGCACCTTCACACCCGCGCGCGCCCTGCTCTGCCCTAGGACAGAGGCTGCCCTGACCTTCCAGATCAGGCGAAGGGATCGCCGGGGTAGCGCACGTCCGTCAGGTAAAGCCCCTGCGGTGGGCAGACCGGGCCGCAGGCGGCGCGGTTGCGCGCGGCCAGCGCGCGGGCCACGTCGCCGGGCGTCCAGGCCCCGGCACCGACCCGTTCCAGCGTGCCGACGATCGAGCGCACCTGATTGTGCAGGAAACTCCGCGCCCGCAGGACGAAGCGGAATTCCATTCCCTCCGGCAGGGGCGTCGCGGCAATGGTGATCTCGTCGAGGGTCTTCACCGGCGAGGCCGCCTGACACATGGTCGAACGGAAGGTGGTGAAATCGTGATGCCCGACCAGATGCGCGGCCCCCGCCTGCATGGCCGCGAGATCAAGCACGCGCGGCACCTGCCATGCAAGGCCGCGGTCATGCGTCAGCGGCGCGCGGCGCGCGATCAGCCGAAAGAGATAGCGCCGCTCGACCGCCGAGAACCGGGCGTGGAAATCGTCCCCGACCAGCGCCACTCGGGTAATCGCAACCGGCGCGGGCTTGAGATGATGGTTCAGCGCCTGCATCAGGCGGAAGGGCTCCCACCGGCGGGCGAGATCGCAATGCGCGACCTGACCCGTGGCATGCACCCCCGCATCCGTCCGCCCCGCTGCCGCGATCGAGGGTACGCCGGGTTCGAGCCGGCCGAGTGCGGCCTCGACCGTCCCCTGAACCGAAGCCTGGCCGGACTGCCGCTGCCAGCCGGAAAA
>JASBUM010000006.1 GCA_030147905.1 Acidimangrovimonas sp. | reverse complement strand
TTCGGCAATGTCGAACAGCACGACGTCGCCGAGTTCCTTGATCGCGGCGAGATGAGCGAGCGTGCCGCCGATCTGTCCCGCGCCGATAAGGGCGATCTTGGGTCTGGCCATGATGAGATCTCCGGGTCGATTGTTGTCGGGCGATGCCTAGTCCTAATGCATCGCCGGCGCAAGTGTACCTGCCCAAGCCACGGCCTCGGGCATTCATGTGGTATCTGGCATGTGGCGTGGCGCCGGTGTATGGGGCGGCATGCACATGGATGCCGGTTTCTTTGCAGTCGCCGTACCTGCCGTCCTGATCGCCGGGATTTCCAAGGGCGGTTTCGGCAGCGGCGCGGCCTTCGCCTCGACGCCGCTTCTGGCCATGATCCTGACCCCCGGGCAGGCGCTTGGGGTGATGCTGCCGCTTCTGATGGTGATGGACCTGGCCAACCTGCGGCCCTATTGGGGGCAGTGGGACGCGACCGCCGCGCGGCTGCTGGTGCTTGGCGCGGTCCCCGGCGTTGCGTTGGCCGCGGCGCTCTATCGCTATGCCGATCCCGACATCTTCCGCCTGCTGATCGGGTTGATCGCCTGGGTCTTCGTGGCCTTCCAGATCGCGCGCGGGCGGGGCTGGATCGGCCCGGCGCTGCGCCCGCCGGGGCCCGGCGCGGGGCTCGGCGCGGGGCTGGTCACGGGGTTCACCAGCTTCGTCGCCAATGCCGGGGGGCCGCCGGCGGCCGTCTACCTGTTGGCGCGCGGGGGTGGCAAGACCGCGTTCCAGGCGACGACAGTGCTTGTCTTCTGGCTGATCAATATGCTGAAGTTCATACCTTTTCTTGCGCTCGGCATTGCCAGTTGGCAAACTGCCCGCGCAGATCTGATCCTGACGCCGGTGGCCCTGGCGGGGGCGTGGCTCGGGATCCGGGCGCACCGCGCCGTGCCCGAGCGTGCCTTCTTCGCCTTGACCTACGTGTTGCTGGTCGTCACCGGCGGCAAGTTCATCTGGGATGCGCTGGCCTGATGGCTGTCCGGCGCGTGCGCCGGGTCCTCAGGGGGCGCGATACCTGTCGCCATTCAGTCCCCGCGCGCGAAGACGAAACGCGAGATCTGCCGATAGGGTCGGTCGGGCGTGATCGCGATCGATGGAAAGCGCGCGTGGCGCGCCGCATCCGGCCATCGCTGTGGTTCAAGCGCGATCCCCGCCCAGGGGCGGTAGGGCTGGCCCTGATGGCCGGGATAAGGCGCCGTGTCGATCCCGCGTCCGTCATAGACCTGAAGGCCGGGTTCGGTGGTCTCGATTGTCATCCGCACGCCCTTCCGCCCGATCAGTTCCGCCACCGCGCGCGGCGCGTTCAGGGCGGAATCGGACAGGCAGAAATTGTGATCGAAGCCTTCGGCGAGCGTCAGCCGCCGCCCTGCGCGCAGATCGAAAACGCCGCTCGCGGGAACCGGATCCGCCAGCGGCAGGGTCTGGTCGTCGACCGCGAGATAGCGATCGGCATCGACGCGCAGCACATGCCCTTCGATGGTGTCGCTGCCGTCGAGGTTCCAGTAGCCGTGATGGGCAAGGTTCATCAGCCCCGGCGCATCCGTCTGTGCGCTCAGGCACAGCTCCAGCGTCGCGCCCTCCAGACGGTAATCGGCCGTGATCCGGCGCGTGCCGGGAAAGCCGCCAAGCCCGTCAGGCAGGGTCAGGCCAAGGCGGACGCTGTCGGTTCCGCCCTCGATCACGGTCCACGATTGCGCATGCGTGCCGGTATCGCCGCCATGCAGCAGGTTGGCGCCCTCGTTCGCGGCAAAGCGATGGCGCGTGCGGCCGATCTCGGCCTCGGCGCCGGCGATGCGGTTGGCCACCGGCCCGACGATCGCGCCGTAATAGCCCATCATCGATTCATAGGCCTCGATCCGGTCGCATCCCAGCGTCAGGGGCCATGGCGTTCCGGCCAGGCGCAGATCCTGCAAGATCGCGCCCTGCGTCAGGATCGTGGCGCGCAGGACGCCGCTGTCGAGGTGGATCGCCGATACCGGATGACCGTCGCTGCGGGTTCCGAAAGATGTGATCCGGGCGGGCATCGGCGTGTCTCCTTCGGCCATCGGGCGAGATATGCGGGCGGCCCGGCTAGGCGCGGGCCGACCCGCCCTACACGATCACTTGATGCTCGGCCAGCCCCGTTGCCGCCAGCGGCGCCTCCGCCTCGAAGACGGCGCCGCTGGCCGGCTGCGCCTCGAGTGCCTGCGGCTGCATCCATTGCCGGGCTGTGGTGCAGAACAGCCGCCCCGATCCCGCCCCCGCGAAGGCGGGGCAGGAGGCATGGGGTGCATCGACCGTGATCGCGCCCAGCCGCTCGCCCGTCGGCGCGTGGCAGGCCACCTGGCCCGTCCCCCACAGCGCAAGCCACAGACGCCCCTGCGCGTCGAAGACCGCCCCGTCCGGGTTGAGCTCAGCCTCGCGCAGGTCGAGGAAGACCTCGGGTGCGGCCGCGGGCCAGCCCTCGGCATCGAGAGCGACCCGCATCACCTGCCGGGCGATCGTGTCGGCGAAGGTCGCGCTGCGTCCGTCGGGGGCGAAGGCGATCGCGTTTGGAATGGTGATCTCGTTCCAGAGCCTGCGCAGCGCGCCGCGGTAATAGCGGTAGATGGCGCCCGCGCCGCGCTCGCTCTTCTTGCCCATGGTGCCGATCCA
>JASBUM010000681.1 GCA_030147905.1 Acidimangrovimonas sp. | reverse complement strand
CCTGATCCGGGTCGGCGATACCCATGTGTTGTGCACCGCCTCGATCGAGGACCGGCCCCCGCCGTTCCTGAAGAACACCGGACTGGGCTGGGTCACGGCCGAATACGGGATGCTGCCGCGCGCCACCAATACGCGCAACCGGCGCGAGGCGGCCGCGGGCAAGCAATCGGGCCGGACCCAGGAGATTCAGCGCCTTATCGGCCGCGCCCTGCGCGCAGGTGTCGATCGCGCCGCGCTGGGCGAACGTCAGATCACGGTCGACTGCGACGTGATCCAGGCCGACGGGGGGACCCGCTGCGCGGCGATTACCGGCGGCTGGGTCGCCCTGCGTCTGGCCGCGAACAAGCTGCTGAAGGCCGGGCTTGTCACCAGCGATCCGATCCGCGACCACGTGGCCGCCGTTTCCTGCGGGATCTATGCAGGGCAGCTGGTGCTCGACCTCGACTATGCCGAGGACAGCGAGGCCGGCACCGATGGCAATTTCGTGATGACGGCGGCCGGCCGCCTGATCGAGGTCCAGATGTCGGCAGAGGGCGCGGCCTTCTCGCGCGAGGAGATGGGACATCTTCTCGATCACGCGGAACGGGGTGTCGCCACCCTGGTCGCCGCGCAGAAGGCGGTGTTGTCATGACCCGGAGCTTCGACGGTGACAAGCTTGTCCTTGCGTCGCACAACCGCGGCAAACTCGAGGAAATCCGGCTGCTGCTGGCGCCCTACCCGCTTGCCGTGATCTCTGCGGTGGAACTGGGCCTTGCCACGCCGGAGGAGACCGAACGCACCTTCGAGGGCAACGCCCGGCTCAAGGCTCATGCGGCGGCCACCGCCACCGGTCTGCCCGCCCTTGCCGATGACAGCGGGCTGGAGGTCGAGGGGCTGCGCGGTGCCCCCGGCGTACAAACCGCCGACTGGGCCGAAACACCCGAGGGGCGGGATTTCAACCTTGCCATGACGAAGGTCTGGGACAGGCTCGAGTCGGTCAAGGCGCCCTTCCCCAGACGCGCGCGCTTCTGTTGCACGCTCGTCCTCGCCTGGCCGGACGGCCATGACGAGATCTTCGCCGGGCAAGTCGAGGGTCAGATCGTCTGGCCGATGCGCGGCGAACACGGCCACGGCTACGACCCGATTTTCCGGCCCGACGGCTATTCCGAAACCTTCGCGGAGATGGATCCGGAGGAAAAGAACCGCATCAGCCATCGTTCCGTGGCATTTCGCAAGCTGGTCAAGGCGGTGTTCGAATGACGCGCAGGCTGATCTCGTCAGGGTCCTCCTTCGAGCGCGAGATCGGCTATTCCCGGGCGGTTGTCGCTGGCGAATGGTGCTTCGTCTCGGGCACCACCGGCTACGACTACGCCAGCATGGCGATGCCTGACGATCCCGCCAGCCAGGCGCGCAACGCACTGCTGACCATCCGGCGAAGCCTTGAGGAGGCCGGGTTTTCCCTGAACGACGTCGTGCGGCTGCGCTATATCCTGACGGACCGCAGCTTCGCGCCGGCAATCATCCCGGTCCTCGGCGAGACTTTCGGCGAGATTCGCCCGGCCGCGACGATGATCGTGGCCGGGCTTCTCGATCCCGCCATGAAGGTCGAGATCGACGCGACAGCCTATCGCCCGCGATGATGCACGAATGGCAAGAGGGAGGCTTCGGCCTTTATCTCCACTGGCCCTTCTGCGCGGCGAAATGCCCCTATTGCGACTTCAACAGCCATGTCGCGGCGGAAATCGACCACGACCGCTGGCGCGAGGCCTATTTGCGCGAGATCGCGCGTGTCGCGGCACAGACGCCCGGCCGGGTGTTGCATTCGGTGTTTTTCGGGGGCGGCACACCGAGCCTGATGAACCCCGATGTCGTGGCCGATCTGATCGAGGCCGCAAGACGCGCCTGGACGCCGGCCAACGCCGTCGAGGTGACGCTGGAAGCCAACCCCACTTCAAGCGAATCCGGCCGATTCAGGGCCTTTGCAGCGGCCGGTGTGAACCGTCTTTCCATGGGGATCCAGGCACTCAATGATCCGGATCTGAAGCGGCTCGGCCGGCTGCATACGGCCGCCGAGGCGCAGGCGGCCTTCGCCATCGCCCGCGAGAGCTTCGAGCGTGTCAGCTTCGATCTGATCTATGCTCGCCAGGATCAGACCGTTTCCGACTGGCAGGCGGAGTTGCGGCGCGCGCTGGACATGACGGTCGACCACCTGTCCCTTTATCAGTTGACGATCGAGGATGGCACCGCATTCGGCGCGCGCGCAGCCCGTGGCCTGCTGCGCGGCCTGCCCGACGAGGATCTTTCCGCCGATCTCTATCAGGCGACGCAGGACATCTGTGAAGCCGCCGGCATGCCCGCCTACGAGATTTCCAACCACGCCCGCCCGGGCGCACAGTCGCGCCACAACCTGATCTACTGGCGCGGCGGCGATTTCGTCGGGATCGGTCCCGGGGCTCACGGCCGGCTGACACTGGAAAGCGGCCGCGTCGCGACCGAATCATATCGCGCGCCGGGTCAATGGCTGAGCGCGGTCGAGTCCGGCGGAAATGGCGAATCCCTGCGCGAGATCCTGCCCCCGGAAGACCAGGCAACCGAATATCTCATGATGTCGCTCCGGCTTGCCGAAGGCGCCGACCTGAGACGCCACGCCGCGCTGGGCGGCCATTTAAATCCAAATAGTATCAATATGTTGGTTGATGACGGCCTGCTGGTGAGGGCCGATGACATCCTGTCCGCCACGGCGTGCGGCAGGCCGCTTCTGAATGCGGTCCTGCGTGCGCTTCTGCTTGATTCGGCCTAGTCGGCCGTCACCCCCCGGCTGAGCATGCGGCAAAGGTCGTCAAGCGCGTCGAGCGACCCATAGCGGATCGTCAGAACGCCCTCCTCACTGCCCGGCCGATGATCGATCCGTACCGCCATACCCAGATTCGCGCTCAGATCCTGTTCGAGGGCGCGGGTATCGGCGTCCTTTTCGGGCCGCACGCGTGCCGCTTCGGAACGTTTGGTGGGGCTGGCAGTCGCCTTGCGCACAAGCGCCTCGGTCTGGCGTACGGAAAGCCCTTCCGCGATGATCTTGCGCGCCATGGAAGCCGGATTGTCGGTCGTGATCAGTGCACGGGCGTGACCCGCCGACAAGGCGCCGCTACGTACGTGGGCGAGCACCTCCTGGGGCAGATTCAGAAGACGCATGAGATTGGCGATATGGCTGCGGCTCTTGCTGAGACCCTCGGCCAGCTTTTCCTGCGTATGGCCAAAGCGTTCCATCAACTGGCGATAGCCCATCGCCTCTTCCACCGGGTTGAGGTCGGCCCGCTGGATGTTTTCGATGATCGCGACTTCAAGCACTTCCGCGTCGGTGTAATCGCGCACCAGCACAGGCACTTCGTGCAATCGCGCGCTTTGGGCCGCGCGCCAGCG
>JASBUM010000679.1 GCA_030147905.1 Acidimangrovimonas sp. | reverse complement strand
GATCGAGACGCTGGCGATCATCGCCTATCACCAGCCCTGCACCCGCGCCGAGATCGAGGAGATCCGCGGTGTCGCCGTCAGCCGGGGCACGATCGACCAGCTTCTGGAAATGACCTGGATCCGCTTTGGCCGCCGCCGGATGACGCCGGGGCGCCCGGTGACCTTCGTGGTGACGGAAAGCTTCCTCGATCACTTCGGGCTCGAATCCGCGCGCGATCTGCCGGGGCTGAGGGAATTGCGCGCGGCGGGCCTGCTGGACAGCCGCCCCCTTCCGGGCGCGCCCGATCCGGCCGGCGCCGAGGGGCCCGATGCCGACGAGGAAGAGGCCACGACGGGCCAGAGCGAATTGTTCGAGGATTGAGCCGCGCGGCCGCCGCGCGGATCCGACCGAAGGGAGCCAGCGCCGATGAACCGGTTGATCACCGAGATCCTGAGACAGTTCATGCGTTATGCGCTTCGGCGCGCGGGGGGAGGCGGGCAGGCCAACGGCGGGCGGCAGGCCGGTGCCGACCGTGCCGGAACGCGGGCCCCGCCTCCCCGGCAGTCCGGGCAGGCCGGTGCTGCCGGGGGGGCGGCCGGCGACGCGGCGGGGGCTGCAAGCCGCGCGCCGGGGGCGTCGGATGCCGAAGGGAAGGGCGGCGCGGCCCGGTCCGGTTCGGGTGCGAAGGTCGGGGCCGACGCGGCCCGACTGGCCCGGCAGAACACCCGTCGCGCCCGTCAGGCGCTGCGTATCCTGCGCCGCTTCGGCCGGTTCTAGTGCCGGGGCCGCCGGCGGCGCGCCGGCGGGGTGGGCCGTCAACACTTGGGCAGGGACGCGCGGGCTGCGGGCGAAACAGCCATGCCGGCCGGGGCGGCAGGCGCGGCTGGGCCATCCGCGTTCGGCTGCGCGATTTCATCCCGGTCAACTTCGGTCAACTCATCCCGGCGATGTCGTCGCCGTATCTCATCCCGGAGCCGACCGCCGAAAGGCCGTGCAGGCGGGCCGCTGCGCGGGGCAGGGCCGCTCGCGCCGCTGCTGCGTCGACCGATCGGGCACCGGGGACGCAGGCCCGATGGAGGAGCCGGCGGGGGCAAGGCCGCTTGCGGTGCGCGCAGCCCAACCCGGCGGGGCCAGGCTACTTCTCGCCCTTGAACGTCCCGCCGAAGGTTTCCTTCTGCAGGGCGATCACCGCCGGGGGCACCTTGTCCAGCGCATAGGTCGCCGAGCCGTCGGCATAGCCCGTCTTGTTGGAGAAATGCCAGTCGACGGTGATATAGGGCGTCGCCGGTTGCGGCGCTTCCTTCAGGCTCAACCGGCTGATCTCGTCCTGGACGGCGGCGGTCAGAAGGGCCATTTCCTTGGGGCTGGCCGTGCGCGAATTGCTCTTGGTGCCGTCGGGGCTGTCGATCTCGATTTCCGCCTGCTGCTCGGCGACCGAGATGAACTGCGCGTGGATGGGTTCGGCCTGCGGGTCGTTCCACAGATAGACCCCGAGGCTAAGCGCGGTCGCCGATTGCGCCGGCTGCGCCGGGGCGATCGCGGCGCCGGTCAGGCTGAGGCCAAGCGCGATCGCGGCGAACGGGACCGGACGGGGAAGAAGACGCATGGGGCAATCCTTCATGAGGCGCGTTTCGTTCGACTAGATGTTGCGATTGCATGCCTCGCGCGCAAGGGAGGCTGCGCGATCTAGCGGAAATGTTTGGAAAGTTTGAGCCCTTGTCCTTGGTAGTTCGAGGCCAGATCGGCCCCGTAGAGCCGCTCGGGAGGCGCGCTCATCCGTTCGTAGACGAGCCGGCCCACCACCTGCCCGTGTTCGAGAACGAAGGGCGCCTCGTGGCAGCGCACCTCGAGCACGCCGCGCGCGCCCGCGCCTCCGGCGGCCCCAAGCCCGAATCCCGGGTCGAAGAAACCCGCGTAATGCACGCGAAACTCACCCACCATCGCGAGGAAGGGGGCCATTTCCGCGGCATGGTCGGGCGGGATCGTCACCGCCTCGCGGCTGACAAGGATGTAGAAGGCGCCGGGGTCGAGGATGACATGACCGCGGTCGGCGCGGATCGCCTCCCAGTAGTCGTCGGGGGCGTAGTGGCCGATCCGGTCGAGGTCGATCACCCCGGTGTGGGGTTTGGCGCGGTAGCCCACCACCGCCCCGTCGCCGCTTTCGCGCGCGCTGAGGTCGACGGAGAAGCCGAGGCCGCCATCGATCAGCGCCTCGCCGGTGACGAGGCGTTCGCGCATGTTCAGCGCGGCCAGCGCCGCATCGTCGAGCCGGGCCGAGCCGCGGCGAAAGCGGATCTGGTTGAGGCGCATGCCCGGACGCACCAGCACCGAGAAGGAGCGCGGGCAGATCTCGGCATAGAGCGGGCCGCGGTAGCCTGCCGGAATGCGGTCGAATTCGGTGCCGCCGTCGGTGATCGTGCGCGTCAGCAGGTCGAGCCGTCCGGTCGAACTCTTGGCGTTGGCGACGGCGTGGATGTCGGCGGGCAGCGCCAGCGACTCGGCCAGCGGCACGATATAGACGCAGCCCTTTTCAAGCACCGCGCCCTCGTCGAGCGCGATGCGGTGCATCTCGAATTCGGCGATGCGGTCGGCGACGCTGCGGCCCTGACCGGCAAGGAAGGAGGCGCGCACGCGGTAGGCCACGCGCCCGAGCCGCAGGTCGAGGCTTGCCGGCTGGATCTGGGCCGCGCTCACCGCGGGATCGGCGGTGATCGCGCCGCCGGCGATCAGGGCGCGCATGGCGGTGTCGGGCAGGACGCCCTCGCCCGCGCCGCGCGGCGGCCCGTCCGTCGTTTCCGCATGCGCCGGACGAAGATCCTTCGCCGGTTGCGGATCGGGGGGGGACTGATCGGGCGCGGATCGATCGCGGCGAGCCTGATCGGGCCGTGCCTGATCGGTTCCCGGCGGATCGACGTGTTGCGGTTGATCGATGTTCTGGTCACGCATGGGCGAACTCCCCGTGCGGCGGATCGATTGCGGCGTATCGAACCGCCCCCGCCGTGCCCGCGGGGGGCTGCGGGCGGTATCGTGATGGTCGGGCCGGCGAGATTCGAACTCGCGACCTTCCGCCCCCCAGACGGACGCGCTAACCAGGCTGCGCCACGGCCCGACGGCGACGATACATAGCGGTTTT
>JASBUM010000678.1 GCA_030147905.1 Acidimangrovimonas sp. | reverse complement strand
GATCGAGACTTTCGACCGCGCCGACGTGATCGTGCCCAACTCCAACCTGATCACCGGCGTCGTCACCAACATGACGAAATACAGCCGGATCGGGCGGCTGATCGTGCCGGTGGGCGTGGCCTACGGCACCGATACGCGCCGAGTGGACAAGATCCTGCGCGCCATTGCCGAGGATCATCCGATGGTCGTGGTCAAGCCGCCGCCAAGCGTGGTCTTCGCCGGGTTCGGGGCGGATTCGCTCAACTTCGAGATCCGGGTGATCCTGCGCGACGTGAATTTCATCCTCGACGTGAAGACCGAGCTGAACCACCAGATCGCCGAGAAGTTCGCCGCCGAGGGGATCGAAATTCCCTTTGCCCAGCGTGATATCTGGCTGCGCAACCCCGAGGCCCTGCGGCCGCCGGCGCCCGAGGACAAGGGCGGCGACGGGAAGGGCGGTGAAGGGAAGGATGCCGCAGATGCCGGCCGGGCGGACGCCGGATCCGGCACGGGATCGGCGGGTTCCGCCGGGGTCCCGGCGGCCCGGACGGCCGAGGAACGGCGTGACGCGGAAGGTGACGGATCGGGCCACACCGGACCCGTGGCGCAGCCCTGAACAGCCTGGGGAGACCGGCGATGACCATGACGATGCTGTTTCGCGAGGATGCCTACCTTCAATCGGCCGAGGCCGAGATCGTGGCGCGAACGCCCGAAGGCGGGCTCGTGGTCGACCGCGCGCTTTTCTATCCTACCGGCGGCGGACAGCCGGGCGACAGCGGACGGATCGAATGGGGCGCGGGCCGGGTGCTGACCATCGCGGACACGGTCAAGGGCGACGCGGGCGGCGTGGTCCTGATCCCTGCCGGCGATGCCGCGGATGATGGCCCGTTGCCGGCGCCGGGAACCGTCGTCACGCAGCGTATCGACTGGGCCCGGCGCTGGGATCACATGCGGGTCCATACCGCGCTGCACTTGCTGTCGGTGGTGGTGCCGTTGCCGGTCACGGGCGGGCAGATCGGTGCCGGCAAGGGGCGTCTCGATTTCGACATGCCCGAGCCGATCGAGGATGTCGATGCGGTCGAAGCCGCGCTCAACGATCTTGTCGCGCGCGATCTCGCGGTGACGGAAACCTGGATCACGGACGCTGAACTCGATGCCAATCCCACACTTGTGAAGACCATGTCGGTGCGTCCGCCTCGCGGGCAGGGGCGGGTCCGGCTGATCCGCATCGGCACTGCGGACGAACAGGTGGATCTGCAGCCCTGCGGGGGTACTCATGTCGCGCGCACGGGCGAGATCGGCCCGGTGCATCTGGGCAAGCTGGTCAAGAAGGGACGGCGCAATCGGCGGATCGCGCTCATGCTCGGGTCCCGGCCGCAGAATTGAGCTTGCATCATTCGCGGTTGCGGCGATAGTTCGGCGCGATCGGGGGCCGATGGTCATGGGGGCGGGCACGAGAAGGCCGCGGGCAGCGGTCCGAGACGCGCGCGCGCATGCACCCAAGAATAGAGGGCACGGGCTTTCGCACCGACCCGCAATCTTGGGGCCGCCGCAGATGTGGGGATGTCTTCATGGATGCCGATGAACACGCATTGACGGGCGAGATGCCTGGCGAGGCAGACGACGCGGCCGAGGAGGCCGCGGGCAGCGGCGCGCCGCCCGGGCTGGTCGCGCTGACGGTGGGGGCGATCGGGGTGGTCTACGGCGATATCGGCACCAGCCCGATCTACGCGCTGCGTGAGGCGTTGCGCCCGGTAGCGGCCGACGGCCTGCAACGCGCCGAGGTGATCGGCCTGTGTTCGGTTCTGATCTGGTCGCTGGTGATCATCGTCAGCCTGAAATACGTCACCTTCCTTCTGCGCGCGGACAACCAGGGCGAGGGCGGGGTGCTTGCCCTCTATTCGCTGGTACGGCTGCGGCTGGGCCGACGTTCCTATCTTCTGATCGCGTTGGGAATTTCGGGGGCGGCGCTGTTCTTCGGTGACGCCATCATCACCCCGGCGATCTCGGTGCTCTCGGCGGTCGAGGGAGTGACGCTGATCGCACCGCGTTTTGCGGATTTCGTCCTGCCGGTCACGCTCGGCATCCTCATGGCGCTGTTTCTGGTCCAGCAGCACGGGACCGCCAAGATCTCGTCGGCCTTCGGGCCGATCACCGCGCTGTGGTTCGCTGTCCTCGGCGTGACCGGCATCGCGCGGATCGGGACCGATCCGGGAATTCTGTGGGCGCTCGACCCGCGGCAGGCGGTCCTGTTCCTGATCTCCGAGGGACCGCTGGCCTTCGTGGTCCTGGGCGCGATCTTCCTTGCCGTCACCGGGGCCGAGGCGCTCTATGCCGATCTTGGCCATTTCGGCAAGCGGCCGATCCGGCTGGCGTGGTACGCGCTGATCTTCCCGGCGCTGTCGCTGAACTATCTGGGGCAGGGGGCGCTGGTCTTGTCCGACCCGGCGGCGCAGGTCGATCCGTTCTTCCTGCTGGTGCCGTCCTGGGCCTTGCCGTTTCTGGTCATCCTGGCCACCGCGGCAACCGTGATCGCGGCCCAGGCGGTGATTACCGGCGCCTTCTCGATGACGCGGGCGGCGATTCAGCTTGGCTTCCTGCCCAAGCTGGCGATCCGCCACACCTCCCAAAGCCAGAGCGGGCAGATCTATGTCCCGGCGCTGAACTGGATGCTTTTCGTCGGTGTCATCTGGCTGGTGCTGTCGTTCCGTTCGTCGGCCGCGCTCGCCTCGGCCTACGGGATCGCGGTGACCGGCACGATGATCGTCACCACAATGCTGGCGGTGACGCTGGCGCGACTGTCGTGGAAACGGCCATGGTGGCAGATCCTGGTCGCGGTGGTGCCCCTGGCGGGGCTGGAGCTGGCCTTCCTGGCGTCGAACATGCTCAAGCTGCCGGACGGGGGCTATGTGCCGATGGGGCTGGCGGCGCTTCTTGCGCTGATCATGTGGAGCTGGTGGCGCGGCACGCAGCGCACGCTCGAACGCGAAAGCAAGCAGATGGTGGACCTCGAGGGCTTCGTTCATTCGATCGCGGAATCGAGCGCGACCCGCGTCGACGGCACGGCCTTCTTCCTGACCTCCGATCCAAGCTCGGTTCCGCAGGCGCTCTTGCACAATCTCAAGCACAACCGGGTCCTGCACGAACGCAATGTCATCGTCACCGTCGAGACCCTCCGGGTTCCGGTGGCCGCGCCCGAGCAACGCGCCGAGATCACGCCGATCGACGATCATTTCATCCGCCTCAAGCTGCGTTTCGGCTTCATGGAGACGCCCAACCTCAGCCGCGCGCTGGGGGACGCGCGCCGCGCCGGGCTGAAGTTCGACGTGATGTCGTCCTCGTTCTTCCTCGGCCGGCGCAAGATCATCGCGGGCAAGCGCAAGGGGCTGGGGGGCGTTCTCGACCGGATCTTCATCACCCTGGGCCGTTTTGCCACCGATCAGAGCGAATTCTACCATCTGCCGCGTGACCGCGTGGTGGAGCTGGGATCACGCATGACCGTCTGAGCGTTGGTCGTCTCCACGGGCGCGGGCATGTGCAAACTTCGGGGACGCGGCCCGGATTGTGCGGGCCGGATTGTGCGGGCTGTTCATCCGCGCGCGCCGCCCGTCGTCGGCTGCGGGGCGGTCGGCCGCCCCTGCGCAGGATGGCTGTCGGGCGTCCCGCGCAGGCGCGAGGCGAGAGCGAGGTTATGGCGCCGTCGGTCGCGGTCGGGGGCCGTCGTGCGAGGCCTGCCGGGGCGGTCTGGTCGCTCCGGTGCCCGGCCAGCTCGCGCCCGGCGCCGTCGCGGGGCCTCCGGGTGTGCCCTGAGCTACTCCCCGTCTCTTGGACAGGATCTGGCGTAAATTAAGCTACTCGTTGCACCTGCTGATCGGGTTGATTGATATCATTTCTCTGCCAATAGACCAGCGCCGGTGGCTTGCCGCCGAGGGCTGAGTGAGGGCGCT
>JASBUM010000647.1 GCA_030147905.1 Acidimangrovimonas sp. | reverse complement strand
ACGGCGGTCGATCCTACTCAGAAACGGTCCTGAAGACCCAGGCCTCCTCGATCCAACCGCCGCCACTGCCCGCCATAAATGGCGTGGCGGGCAGTGGTTCCCTTCTAACCACGGAACCTCCCGAATTCATAAGACAAGGCCGGCCGCGGCAGGGGCGCCGTGGCGTCGTCCGGCCGCCGGCGAAAGGGCCGGGCGCGTCCCCCGCGCTAGGCCATGCGCGACAGGATCGGCCCCAGGTCGCCATAACCGGTGTAGCGCCGTTCATAGGCCAGCCCGAGGCGCGCTGCGCACTCGCGGGCCTTGGCATCGAGCGCGGCGTCGTCGGTCTGGGCCTGGTAGACCAGCTTGGTGTAATTGCCGAACAGCATGTCGCGCAGCTCGGGATGACGGTCGAGCCCCATCGGCCGCCAGACGAAGGCATCGAACTGGCGCACGAGGAAATCGGTCAGATAGAAGGCGGTGGTCTCGTCCTCGGCGAGGGCGGCGAAGGCCTCTACGCCCTCGTAGAAGGCATAGCAATGGGGGCCGGGAACCATTTCCACCCCCAGTTCGGCGCAGCGCGCGGCCAGCAGGCCGCCGGTGCCGCAATCCGCATAGACGACGAAGATACGGTCATAGCGGGCGCGCTCCTGCTCCACCGCTTCGGCAACCGCGTCGGGGATGCGCTCGGGCCACAGATGCAGGTTCGCCGGCAGGCAGCGCAGGTCGAGATGATCCCAGCCGTTGATCCGCTTCAGCGCGAGGATCTCGTGGGCGAGCGCGCCGCACGCCAGCAGCAGGATGCGCCCGGCGCGATGTTCGGGTGTCAGCCCCTGCTCGGTCAGCTGCCGGTCACGGGGATCGGCGCCGGGTGCTGCTCCGTCTTGCGCCGAAATGCGCCCCTCCGGCTGCGCGCTTGTCCTGCCGGGGATGTCGGGGGGCGGAGTTCCCGGGGTTCCCGGCCGGGCGGGCGCGGGGGCGCCGGCGGGCGGCAGATGTTTCCGGCGACGGGCTTCGCGCACCGTGGAGGGCCGCGCCGAGGGCCGATCGGGGCGGCGTGTGGTCATTGTTTGCCCTCCCCCCCTTTGCGCGCGCCGCGGTGGGTGCGGTGGGTCAGAAGCCGCAACGCCATCAGCGCGGGCAGAATGACGACGGCGGCGGACCATCCCGCAGATGTCCACCCCGCAGATGCCCACGTCGCATTCTCGGCAAGCAGGACGCCGATCGTCACCGTCAGCCCGGCGGCCGCGATCACGGCGGCGACAAGCCCAAGCCAAGCTCGTGCAGGCATGCTGTCCATCCTTCTTCCGCGCGCGTCGCGGCCGGGGCGCGCCGGGATTCGGCCGACCCGGCCCTGACGGCTGTCCTGCCCATTATCTGGTGCGCCGCGGCCCGCATTCCAAGCACCCGTGCGCACGCCCTGGGCGTGTTTGTCCTGTCTCGTGCCGCCGGCCCGGTCTCGTTCGTCCTGTCGCGTCGGGCCAGTTCCGAGGGCCGACGCACCCGCGAGCCCGCATTCAGCCTTCGCGCCCCCAGTCAGCCTTCGCGCCCCCAGTCTGTCTTCGCGCCCGCATTCAGTCTTCGCGGCGGTCGCAGCGAAACGCGCCGATGACCGACATGCGCGGCAGGCGCCCGGCGGGGCACCAGGGCCTGGCTGCTTCGCTCCGCGGCAGCCTCACCCCCGCTGTGTCTTCCCCGCCGTCTCATCCCCGCCGCGGCATCGTGGCGGGCAGCGGGTCAGGAGGCGACGCCTTGGTTGTGCTTGCGCTGCATGAACTGCTTGGCAGTCTCGACCGCCACGGCGGCGTCGCGGCAATAGGCATCGGCACCGATCGCGCGGCCGAATTCCTCGTTCAGGGGCGCGCCGCCGACCAGAACGACGTAATCGTCGCGAATGCCCTTTTCCTTCAGCGTGTCGATCACGACCTTCATGTAGGGCATGGTCGTGGTCAGCAGGGCCGACATGCCGAGGATATCGGGCTTCTCGGTCTCTAGCGCGTCGAGATATTTCTCGACCGCGTTGTTGATGCCGAGATCGACGACCTCGAAGCCCGCGCCCTCCATCATCATCGAGACAAGGTTCTTGCCGATGTCGTGGATGTCGCCCTTGACGGTG
>JASBUM010000644.1 GCA_030147905.1 Acidimangrovimonas sp. | reverse complement strand
CCGGCGGCTGCCATGCGCCGGCCGCCCGTGCCAGTGCCACGAGCGCGGCCGTCGAGGCCCCCGCCCCGCCGCCCGGAACCATGCCCGAACGCAGCAGGAAGCGGCCCCGCCGCGCAAGGCCCAGCCGCGCCAGCAGCGCCGCCGCGCGGGCGCGCGACAAGGCCGGGTGGCCCGCGTGGTGAAGGGCCATCGCACCGGGCCGCATGACGACCTCGGTCGTCAGCGCCGGGCACGGCAGCGTGATCAGCGAGACCGGCCCGCCGGCGCCCATCCGGCCCTGGATCAGTTCGCCCAGATGGCCGGCGACCCGGGCCGCTCCGACGGCCTCCGGCCTTGCCGCCGCCGCCCGCCGCGCCGTTCTCACGTCAGCAGCCGGTTGACGTAGAGCACCGACCATTCGCCGCCCGGATGGGCGCGGATGCGAGTCGCCGAGAAGGGTGCGACGTCGAAGGCCAGGGCCGCGGGCAGGGCGCGGGTTGCCAGCGCCAGCGCCGCGCGCACCGTTCCCGCATGCGCCACGACGACCACGGGACCGGCCGCGGACCCGGCCTCGATCAGTGCCGGTCCGACCCGCGCGCAAAGGTCGCGAAAGCTCTCGCCGTCCGGCGGGCGATGCGCGGCGAGGTCGGGCTTGGACAGCGCGCCGAGGTCGGGCAGATCCGTGGGCGCCAGGCCTTCCCACGCGCCGAAATCCTGCTCCCACAGCCGCTCGTCGGTGCGTGCGGTCAGGCCGGGAAACAACGCCCCCGCCGTCATCCGGCAACGTCGCGCGGGGCTGGCGATCAACTGCGCCACCGCGCCCACGCGCGCCCGTGCCCGCGCCAGAGCCTCGGGGCCGGGCAGGTCGGCGGCGACATCGCCGCGCCCGACCAGCCGCCCGCCGGTACGTGCCGGCGCATGCCGGATCAGGATGATATCGGTCGGCCCCGGCATATTCACGGTCGGATTTACCTCTTTTCAATCGGCACGAATGGTGTTTCTTGACCTCCGCAGGAGGGGCGGATGGCGGTGATACTCATTACAGGCGGGGCCCGCTCGGGCAAGAGCCTCCATGCCGAAAGGCGCGTGCTGGCCTCTGCCAGCACGGGACGACCGCTGTATATCGCCACCGCCGAGGAACGCGACGAAGAAATGGCCGACCGCATTGCTGCGCATCGCGCGCGGCGCGGGCCGCGGTGGGAAACCGTCGCGGCGCCCGTCGATCTTTCCGGCGCGATCGCGCGGGGGGCGGGCAAGGGGCCGATCCTGGTCGATTGCCTGACGATCTGGGCAAGCAATCTGATGCTGGCCGGGCATGACTGGCGGGAGGCGGCGGAAAGGCTTTGCGGCGTGCTGCGTGCCGCGCGCGATCCGGTGGTTCTCGTCACCAACGAGGTGGGGATGGGCATCGTCCCTGACAATGTGCTGGCGCGTCGCTTCCGCGATGCGGCCGGCACGATCAATCAGATGGTCGCCGCGACCGCCGACGAGGTTGAATTCGTGGTGGCCGGGCTGCCGATGAAGGTGAAATGACATGACCGAAGCCTATCTCCCTGCCCCGACGCTGGACGAACTCCGCCTTCGGCTGGAGACGCTGCCCGCCGTGGATGCCGCTGCCGTCGAAGCGGCGCGCGCGCGACAGGCGCAGCTGACCAAGCCCCCGGGGTCGCTGGGCCGGCTGGAGGATCTGGCGATCTTCATGGCCGGCTGGCGCGGAACGGGCCGGCCGGTGATCGCGCGGGCTCAGGCGTTGGTATTCGCCGGCAATCACTGCGTCTGCGCGCAGGGCGTCAATCCCTATCCGCAAGAGGTCACTGCCCAGATGGTCGCGAACTTCGCCGCCGGCGGTGCCGCCATCAACCAGCTGTGCCGGGCCTCGGGCGCGGAACTGTCGGTCCATGCGCTCGATCTCGACCGCCCGACGGCAGATTTCACCGAAGGTCCGGCGATGACCGAAGGGGAGGTGCTGGAGGCGATGGCCCGCGGCTGGGCGGCAGTGGACGCCGTGGCCGACGTTCTGATCCTGGGCGAGATGGGCATCGGCAATTCGACCGTTGCCGCGGCGCTCGCACAGGCGGTCTTCGGCGGCGATGCCTCCGACTGGGTGGGTCCCGGCACCGGCTCCGGCGGGGAGCGGCTGACGCACAAGGCGCGGGTGATCGAGGCCGGAATGGCCCGTCACC
>JASBUM010000620.1 GCA_030147905.1 Acidimangrovimonas sp. | reverse complement strand
GCGGGCGGCCAGCATGCCTGCCGCGTCGCCGACGCGCTGGGGATGAAACGGGTCTTCCTGCATCCCTTCGCCGGCGTTCTCTCGGCCTACGGCATGGGGCTGGCCGAGATCCGGGCCTTGCGCGAAAGCCAGCTCGACCTGGAGCCGGCCGAGCAGGAGGCGCTGCGCGCGGCCGTGGATGAGCTGGAGACACAGGCGCGCGCCGAGGTCGCGGCGCAGGGGCTGGAGCCGGATGCGATCCGGACCGAGACGCGCGTGCATGTCCGCTATGACGGCTCGCACCAGAGTCTCGAGGTCGCGCTGGACACATCCGAGGCCATGCAGGCGGCATTCGAAGAGGCCCATCGGGCGCGCTTCGGTTTCATCTCCTCCGAGCGGGCGCTGCGCATCGACATGGTCACGGTGGAGGCGATCGGTGCCGCCGGCGCATTGCCCTCGGTCACGCTGCCCGATGGGCCGCTGCCGCCGCCGGCCGGTCGCGTCGCGGTCAACATCGACGGGGTGCGGCGCGAGGTGCCGCTTTTCCTGCGTGGTGACCTGCCGGCGGGGGTGACGATAGACGGACCTGCGATCATCGCCGAGGAGACCGCCACCACGGTGGTCGAACGCGGCTGGCGCGCAGAGGTGGACCGGCGCGGCGATCTGGTGCTCGAACGCAGCGCGCCCGTGGCCCGTCCGCCCGCGGCCGGGACCGATGCCGACCCGGTGCTGCTGGAGGTGTTCAACAATCTCTTCATGTCCGTGGCCGATCAGATGGGCGCGACGCTCGCCAATACGGCCTGGTCCGTCAACATCAAGGAAAGGCTGGATTTCTCCTGCGCGATCTTCGACGCGACCGGCGATCTGGTGGCCAACGCGCCGCATGTGCCGGTGCATCTGGGCTCGATGTCGGATTCGATCCGTACCGTGATGCGGGACATGGCCGGCGCGATCCGGCCCGGCGATGCCTTCATGCTCAACTCGCCCTACAACGGCGGCACCCATCTGCCCGATGTCACCGTCGTGACGCCGGTGTTCGTCGGCGACGGCGTGGCCTTCTGGCTGGGATCGCGCGGACACCATGCCGATATCGGCGGGCGCACGCCGGGTTCCTCGCCGCCCGACAGCCGCACGATCGACGAAGAGGGCGTGGTGATCGAGACCATGCGCCTGGTCGACCGGGGACAGTTCCAGGAGCAGGACGTGCGCGGCGTTCTCGGGTCGGGGCCATGGCCGTGCCGCAACCCGCGCCAGAACATCGCCGATCTCAAGGCGCAGGTCGCCGCCAACGAAACCGGGCGGCAGGCCCTTCTGAAGGTGGTGGACGACTACGGTATCGACGTGGTGCGGGCCTATACCGGCCATGTGCAGCACAACGCCGAGGAACTGGTCCGCGCCGTGATCGCCGGGCTGGAGCCGGGCGAATTTTCCTATCCGATGGACATCGGCACGCGGATCGAGGTCGCGCTGCGGGTCGATCAGTCCGCGCGCAGCGCGGTCATCGACTTTTCCGGCACCTCGGCGCAGTACATGGGCAATTACAACGCACCTCTCGCCGTGACCCGCGCGGTCGTGCTCTATGTCTTCCGTACGCTCGTCGGCAAGGAGATCCCCCTCAACGAAGGGTGCCTGCGTCCGCTCAGCATCATCGTTCCCGAAGGCTCGATGCTCAATCCCTATCCGCCGGCTGCGGTGATCGCCGGCAACACCGAGGTCAGCCAGGCGGCCTGCAACGCGCTGATCGGGGCGCTGGGCGTCATGGCCGGAAGCCAGGCGACGATGAACAATTTCGTCTGGGGCAATGCCGATTTCCAGAACTACGAGACCATCGCCGGCGGCACCGGGGCGGGGCCCGGCTTCGACGGTTGCGACGCGGTGCAAAGCCACATGACCAACACCCGCATGACCGATCCCGAGGTGCTGGAGCGCCGGTTTCCCGTCCGCCTCGAGACTTTCGCCATTCGTCGGGGCTCGGGTGGATATGGGCGCTGGCGCGGTGGCGACGGGGCCTTGCGCCGGCTGCGGTTTCTGGTGCCGGTGACGGTGACGACGCTATGTTCGCACCGGATCGTGCCGCCATTCGGGGTGGGATCCGGGGCGCCCGGCACGGTCGGCGAGAATCGGGTGATCTGGCCCGACGGCACCGAAGAGCAGGTGCAGGGCAACGACGAACGCGCGCTTCCGGCCGGGGCGGTCTACGAGATGCGCACGCCGGGCGGCGGCGGCTGGGGGTGAGCAGTCGCGGCCGGTTCCCGGCGGGATGAAGCCGCGCCCTGACCATCCCTCGCGCCTGTAGGGACCTGCCTGGGGCGAGCACCCGCAGGTTCGCGATCCGCCGGGTCCCGGCCCCGCACGCGGATCTCCGTTCGCGCGCCCTGAGGGGGAGGGGCGGGGGCAGCGCGTCGATGGGGAGCCCGCCCTGACGCCTGCCCTGAGGCGCGCGCCAATTCGCCCTTGCGCCCGCCGCGCCCGCCGGGCACCTTCGCGCCGCTGGGACGGGAGAGCGGCCATGGTACGTGTTTTCGTCAATGGATTCGGGCGGATCGGACGCACGGTG
>JASBUM010000612.1 GCA_030147905.1 Acidimangrovimonas sp. | reverse complement strand
CTCGGCGAAAAGCCGCGCGGCTGCGGCACCGATGCCGCGGCTTGCGCCGGTGATGACGACATGCTTTCCGTTCAATTCGCTCATCCCGTACTCCGTTCTCGTGCTGGGCGCGTGCATTCAACCCGGGCTTAGCGGTTTTGCCGCGCGCATTGAAGAGGGTGGGACCTTGACCTTGCGCCGTCTCGGCCCGATCCTGCCGGGACATTTTGCGCGATGAGGATTGCATGACACGCTGGATGCGCGGTTTGGGGCTGGCGGCAGGGCTGGCGATGACGTTGTCGGGGGCATGGTCCGCCGCCGCGGCGGTGACGCCGGCCGATGTGTGGACCGACATGCACGATCTTGCGCAGATCCGCGGCGAGAGCATCACCGTGGGCAAGCGCTCCACCACCGACGGCACGCTGACGCTGGAGAACGTGAGGCTGCGCCTGGCGCGGGGGCCGGCGGTGATCGAGGCGCGGCTGGACCGCATCCGCCTGGTGCAGAACGCTGACGGCTCGGTCGCGGTCACGCTGCCCCGCGCCTATCCGATCGCCTTCGAAAGCCGCATGTCGGACGGCAAGCCGCTGCAGCTCGACCTTACGGCGAGCGGCCGCGATCTGACGATCCAGGCCGCGGGGGAGCCGGGCCGCATCGCCTATCAGGTGAAGGCGGCGGGAATCGGCCTTCTGCTCGATCGCGCGAAACTCGATGGCAAGACGCTGGACATGACCGCGCGAGCCGATGGCACCGGCATGAGCGCGAATTTCCGCACCGTCGCGGGTACGCCCTATGAGGTGAAGTCGAGCTATTCGCTCGACAATTTCACTTTCACCGCCGAGGGCCGCGGCCTTGGTGGCGCGGACAAGACGACAATCAGCGGCGCGATGGGGCCGATTTCTTCCGCGACCGATCTGAAGCTGCAGCAAAAGGACGGACAGAAGGGACTCGCCCACGCGCTTGGCGCCGGGCTCCTGGTCGACACCCGCACCGATCTGGGCCGGATGACCTTAACGGTGGCGCAAAGCGGCGCCAAGGGCCGGCGCGAGGTTACGAGCAAGGTGGAGAGCGCGAACATCACCATGAATCTCGATCGCCGGCGGATGTCCTACGGTATCGAGCAGAAGGGTCTGAAGCTGCACCTGACGGCGCCCAACCTGAAGATCAAGTCGATCGATGTCGGCATCTCCGACCTGGCGCTGAAGCTGAACGCGCCGTTTGCGCCTTCGGAACAGGCGCGGCCCTTCGGGTTGACGGTGAAGCTCGTCGATCTCGCCGCCAGCCCCGATGTCTGGTCGGTGCTGGATCCGAAGACGGCGCTGCGGCACGATCCAGCGACGTTCATCCTCGACCTCTCGGGTATGGCGCGCGTGTTGCGCGGCGTCGCGGCTACGACGGTCATGCCGGTCGCCGGGGTGCGGGCGGCGCTGGAATCGCTGACGCTCAACCAGCTCGACATTGGCGCGCTGGGTGCCGATCTGACCGGGAAGGGGTCGGTTTCCTTCGACAATTCCGACCCCGCCCGGCCCAAGCCCGACGGATC
>JASBUM010000592.1 GCA_030147905.1 Acidimangrovimonas sp. | reverse complement strand
CATCGCCGCGGTGATCATCATCTTCGCCTTCGGCCAGTTCGTCGAGGGCAACATCCTCAGCCCGAATCTGGTGGGGCATTCGGTGGGGCTGCATCCGGTCTGGCTGCTGTTCGCCCTGTCGGCCTTCGGCGCGCTGTTCGGTTTCGTCGGCCTGCTGGTGGCGGTGCCAGTGGCCGCGACGCTGGGGGTTCTGGCGCGATTCGCCTTGCGCAAATATCTGGCGAGCGAGCTTTACCGCGGCACCCGCAGCGACGGCGGCGCCTCGCCACCGCCGTCGGACGCGGCCTGGCCCGCCGATCCGGGTCTCGATCCCGCGGCGCAGGAAGCGGCGCGGGGCGAGGGGCCGGGACGGCCGGGCAGCCCCCGCACGGCGGGCGACGGGGGCCGGTGATGATCGCGACGGACAGGCAACCGCGCCGATGAAGGAACAGCTTACCTTGAAACTGCCGGTCAGGGCGGCGCTGGGACGCGAGGATTTCTTCGTCTCCGAAAGCAATGCCCATGCCGTCGCGATGATCGAGGACTGGGCACGCTGGCCGCAGGGCAAGCTGGCCCTGACCGGTCCCGCGGGCGCCGGCAAGAGCCATCTCGCGCAGGTCTGGGCAAGCGAAAGCGGCGCACTCGTCATCCCTGCCGCGCAGCTCGACACCGACAGTCCCCGCGCGCTGGCGCCCGGCGCCCATGTCGTCATCGAGGATGCCGAGGCAATCGCCGGCCGGCGCCCGGGCGAAGAGGCGCTTTTTCATCTGCACAACCATGTCCTCGCGGGGGGCGGCCGGCTGATGCTGACGGCGCGCAGCGCGCCCGCGCGCTGGCCGCTGGTGCTTCCCGATCTGGCCAGCCGCCTCGGGGCGACCGCGCTGACCACCCTCGCCGCCCCCGATGACGCGCTGCTGGCCGCGGTTCTGGTCAAGCTTTTCGACGACCGTCAGCTTGCGGTGCCGGCCGGCGTCATCGAGTATCTGTTGCGGCGCATCGACCGCTCTTTCGCCGCAGCCCAGCAGATCGTGGCACGGATCGACCAGCGCGCCCTGGCGCAGAAGCGTCCCGTGACGCGCGCACTGGCGGCCGAGGTGCTGGACAGCGCCGCCGCCGCCGCCCCATAATCGTGCCGCATCCGGAATTCGGCCTGCGTTGCCCCCGCCAGCCGTACGCCCCGCGATCCGCATGCCCGCCCGCCCCGGCCACCGCCGGATCCGACAACGCCCACCGGCATGACATCTGCCGGCAAGACGCCCGCCCGACCCGCGGGAGCCGAGCAGTCCCAGGACCATCCGAAGCCATGACCAACGCGGATTTCCTCAAGTCCCCCGTCGCCGAGCCGACCCCCCTGCCCGAGGCCGAGACCGCCGGCCCCGCGCGTTTCTTCAACCGCGAGCTCAGCTGGCTCGCCTTCAACTGGCGCGTCGTCGACGAGGCCTGCAACCCCCGTGTTCCCTTGCTGGAACGGGTGCGTTTTCTTTCGATCTCGGCGAACAATCTCGACGAGTTCTATACGGTCCGGGTGGCGGGACTGCGCGAGCTGGCCCGCGCGGGCGATACCACGATGGGTGCCGACGGGCTGACGCCCAGCCATCAGCTTGCGCTGATCGACCGCGACGCTCGCAAGCTGCTCGAAGCACAGCAGGAGATCTGGAACCGCCTCAAGAAGGAGATGGAGGCCGAGGGAATCGCACTTCTGACCCGCACCAAGCTGAACCGGCGCGACCGCGCCTTTCTCGAGGATTACTTCCTCGCGCAGGTCTTTCCGGTGCTTTCGCCGCTGGCGATCGATCCCGCGCATCCCTTCCCCTTCATCCCCAACACCGGGTTCTGCCTGGCCCTGCAGCTTGAACGCAGCGCCGACAAGCGGCCGCTGCAGGCGCTGCTTCCCATTCCCCAGCAGGTCCGGCGCTTCATCGCGCTGCCGTCGGAGCCGGGCAGGCACCGCTTCCTGCCGCTCGAGGAACTGCTGCTGCTGCATCTCGGATCGCTCTTTCCCGGCTACCGCGAGACCGGAAGCTGCGCCTTCCGCGTCCTGCGCGACAGCGACATCGAGGTCGAGGACGAGGCCGAGGATCTGGTCCGCGAATTCGAGGTGGCGCTGAAACGGCGCCGGCGCGGCGAGGTGATCCGCATGACGATCACCGCCGGCGCGCCGGGCGACCTGCGGGCGCTGGTGATGGCGGAACTGGGCGTGAACGCCGACGAGGTGATCGAGATGCGCGGCCTGCTCGGCGTGGCCGACCTTGGCGAACTGGTGCTCGACAGCCGACGCGACCTGCAATGGCCCGCCTTCACCCCCCGCGTGCCCGAACGCGTTCAGGATCACGACGGCAACATGTTCGCCGCGATCCGTCAGAAGGACATGCTTCTGCACCACCCCTACGAGACCTTCGACATGGTGGTGCGCTTTCTCGACCAGGCGGCGCGCGATCCCAACGTGCTGGCGATCAAGCAGACGCTCTACCGGACCTCGCGCGACAGCCCGATCGTCTCGGCGCTGTGCGAGGCGGCAGAGGCCGGCAAGTCCGTCACCGCGCTGGTCGAGCTGAAGGCTCGCTTCGACGAGGCCGCCAACATCCGCCAGTCGCGCCGGCTGGAACGGGCCGGCGCCCATGTCGTCTACGGCTTCATCCACTACAAGACGCACGCCAAGATCTCGACCGTGGTGCGGCGCGAGGGCGACCAGCTTGTAACCTACACCCATTTCGGCACCGGCAATTACCACCCCATCACCGCGCGGATCTATACCGACCTGTCGTTCTTCACCTGCGATCCCGCGCTGGGACGCGACGCGACCAAGGTCTTCAACTACCTGTCGGGCTACGCACAGCCCGAGGGGCTGGAGAATCTCGCCATCTCTCCGGCCAATCTCAAGTCGCGGCTCCTGACGCTGATCGCGGCCGAGGCCGAGCATGCCCGCGCAGGGCGTCCGGCGCAGATCTGGGCGAAGATGAACGCGCTGACGGAACCCGAGGTGATCGAGGCGCTTTATGCCGCCAGCGACGCGGGCGTCCGCATCGACCTGGTGGTGCGCGGCATCTGCATGCTGCGTCCCGGCATCAAGGGCCTGTCGGACAATATCCGGGTCAAATCGGTCGTCGGGCGCTTTCTCGAACACAGCCGGATCGTCTGCTTCGGCAACGGCCAGGGCCTGCCGTCGCGGCGGGCGCGGGTCTTCATCTCCTCGGCCGACTGGATGGAGCGAAACCTGACCCGCCGGGTCGAGACGCTGATCGAGATCCTCAACCCGACCGTCAAGGCCCAGATCGTCGGCCAGATCATGGCCGCCAATCTCGCCGACCGCGCCCAGAGCTTCGTGCTGCAGCCCGATGGCAGCTTCTGGCGCGAGCCGCCCCCCGAACACGGATCGCTCTTCTCGTGCCACCGCTTCTTCATGGAAAATCCCTCGCTCTCGGGGCGCGGCAGTGCGGGCGCCTCGGACGTGCCCAAGCTGGCCCATACGATGGATTGACGTGCCCCCCCATGGACGTCAGGATCACGACGACAACGACGATGGACCCGCAATGAACGCCTCGGTCGAGACCGACCATGACGAATGGGGCCCTTTCGGGCGGCCGATCCTCGACGATCCGTCGGCGCGCGCGCTGTCGCGCATCGGGGTGATCGACATCGGCTCGAACTCGGTCCGGCTTGTGGTCTTCGACGGTGCGGCGCGGGCGCCGGCGTATTTCTACAACGAGAAGATCCTTTGCGGGCTGGGGGCCGGGCTGGCCAGCACCGGCCGGCTCAACCCCAAGGGGCGTGAACGCGCGCTTTCGGCGCTCCGGCGTTTTGTCCTGCTCGCCGAATCGATGGGCGTCGCGCCCCTGACGGCAGTCGCCACGGCCGCGGTGCGCGAAGCCGAGGACGGCCCCGATTTCCGTGCCGAGGTGCAGCGCGAGACCTGGCTCAAGATGTGGGTGATCGACGGGCCCTAGGAGGCCCGCCTTTCGGCGCAGGGCGTCCTTCTGGGCTGGCCCGAGGCGAAGGGCATCGTCTGCGATATAGGCGGATCGTCGATGGAACTGGCGCTGATCGGTGACGGGCGCATCGGGCGGCGCGTGTCGTCGCCGCTCGGCCCCTTCCGGCTTCAGCAGATCGAGGGCGGCGCGAAGGAAAGGCGACGCCATGTGGAGCGAGTGCTGCGCCAGCTCAAGAAGGAGCTTCACGTCCGCCACGAGAAGCTTTACCTCGTCGGTGGCTCCTGGCGTGCGATCGCGCGGCTGGACATGGAACGCAGCGACTATCCGCTCAAGGTACTTCACGAATACCGCATGACGCCCGACTCGCTACGCGAGACGCTCGCCTGGATCGAGCGGAGCGACCCCTCCGCGCTGCGCCAGCACACCGGAACCTCGAGCGAACGGATGGAGCTTGTGCCGCTTGCAGCGGAGGTTCTCGCGCAACTGGTCGACATCTTCCACCCGCGCGAGATCGACGTCTCCTCATACGGGATCCGCGAGGGACTGCTCTACGAACATATGCCGCAGCGGCTGCGTGCGCGCGATCCGCTGATCGAATCGTGCCGCTTTTCCGAAGCCGCCAGCGCCCGCATCCCCGGCTTTGGCAAGAAACTCTATGGCTTCCTGCTGCCGCTCTACAAAGGCGCATCGCCCGAACGCCTGCGTCTGGTGAAGGCGGCCTGCCTGCTGCACGACGTGACATGGCGCGCCCACCCCGACTATCGCGCCGAGGCCTGTTTCGACAACGCCACCCGCGCCAATCTGGGCGGGCTGGATCATCCGGGGCGCGTGTTCCTGGGGCTGGCGCTGCTGCACCGCTACAAGAACAGCCGCGGCGGTTCGCGCCTGGAGCCGGTCTTCCGGCTGCTCGACGACGACGCGATCCGCGATGCCGAGGTTCTGGGCAAGGCGATGCGTTTCGGGGCGATGTTCTCGATAGGCGACCCTTCCGAGGCCGGCGAATTGCGTCACCAGCGGCGCAAGGGCGTGCTGGAACTGGTCCTGCAGCCCAAGGGCGTGACCCTCTTCGGCGAGGTGGCGCAGGCGCGGTTCGCCTCGCTGGCCTCGGCATTGAAGGTGACGACCAAGATCACCGTCGCTCGCAAGTCGCGCAAGGGCGGACACGGGTCGCGCCCGCCCGCAGCACGCCGCGTCGGGGACCGCGGGCGCGCCGGAGCCGCCCCCCCGGCAAGGCGCCGGCAGGCGGGCCACCGCGCCGGGGTCGCGCCCGCCCGCGGCACGCGTGAGCTACCCGACCTTCACTGCACCTCGATCGACGGGCGTCGATCGGGGGAACCGATCCGGGCACCGAGCCGGTGGCAACGGTTCAGACAGCGAAAATCAAGTTCAGACAGCGAAAATCAACGCCGCGTTTCAGGCCGCGCGGGCGCGGCTGATCTCTTCCCATGCGGAATTGATCGCGACCAGCCGGCGTTCGGCCAGCTTGACCGCCTCGACCGGGACACCGCGGGCAACCATGCGGTCGGGGTGGCTTTCGCGAACCGCACGGTGCCATGCGGCGCGGATCTCGTCGAGGGGCGCGTCATGCGACACGCCGAGGACGGCATAGGGATCGCCGGGCGCGTCGGGCACGAAACGTGCGCGCATGGCATGGAAGCAACGGCCGTCGAGTCCGAAGATCTGCGCCACCCGACGCAGGAAATGATCTTCGTTCGGATGGTAGGAGCCGTCGGCCATGGCGATATGGAAAAGGCCCTCGAGCAGATCGGCCAGCACGCCGTCATCCTCGTCGAACATTCGCCGGATCCGCCGGGCGTAAAGCTCGAACCCCGCCACATCCTGACGCGCGAGATTGAAGATCCGCGCGGCATTGGCCTCTTCCTCCGGCGGGATCCAGAAGATGTCGCGGAAGGCGGAAACCTCGTCGCGGGTGACCTTGCCGTCGGCCTTGGCCATTTTCGCGCCCAGTGCGATCACCGCGATGGCGAAGGCGACGGTACGTTCCGGCGGCTTCCTGCGGCTTTCGAACAGCGCCGCAAGCCCCTCGCCGTTGGCGAGGGCCGTCAGGGCTTCGGCGATGCGGCTCCAGATCGACATGCCGGCCAGCATAACCCCGCCCGCCGGCGGTGTCAGCGCGTCAATCGAGGATTTTCTGCATCAGCACGAGATCCAGCCAGCGGCCGAACTTGTACCCGACCTCGGGAAGCACGGCGATCTCGGCATAGCCCAGCGCGGCATGAAAGGCGCGCCCGTCGGGATTGCCCGCGCTGACCCCGGCCCACAGCGAGTGGACACCGCGCGCCCGGGCGTGCCGTTCGACCGCGAGCATGAGGGCACGCCCCGTTCCCCGCCCACGCGCATCGGGCGCCAGCACGATCGTGTGCTCCATCGTGTGGCGGTAGCCGGGCCCGGCCCGGAACGGCCCGTAGGTCGCAAAGCCGAGAACCGTCGCACGGTCGTCCACGGCGACGAAAAAGCCAAGGCCGGCCGACGCCTTCCCCTCGAGCATCGCGCGAAGATCGTCCTCGGTCTTCTGCGCGGTGGTGAAGGTGACCAGCGTGTCGCGGATCACGGGGTTCCAGATCGCGGCGATGGCCGTGGCATCCCCCGCCGTCGCCGGACGGACGACGACGTCCGCCCTGACCCTGCCGGTCCCCGCCCGAGGGGCCGCCCCCCGATCCGCTGCATGCTGCGTCATCGTTCCCTTCGCGCCCCGCGGGTCGCGTGCCGGCGGCGTCATGACGCACCGGCGCCCGACCCGGCCCCCTGCACCCAATTGTCGCGCCCCGATTGCCCACGGCGCCATGCTGGTGCATCCTAGATCTCATTGTGCCGGCCACAAGCACCGATATCGCCATACACTTGACTCCAACGGTAGAAATTCCATCTGGATCCTTCATGACCAATGACGAAATGCCCGAACCGCAGCGCCCGAACCTTCTGATGCGGCTGCTGCGGCACGAGGCCGCCGGCGGTGTTTTGCTGCTGATCGCGGCGATCCTTGCACTGATCGTGGCCAATTCCGGCCTTCAGCAGTTCTACGATCACCTCTTCGCCATCAAGGTTTCCGTCCTGATCGACGGCCAAGGCCTGTCGAAGCCGCTGATCCTGTGGATCAACGACGGGCTGATGGCGATCTTCTTCTTTCTGATCGGGCTCGAGCTGAAACGCGAGATGCTCGAGGGCAAGCTCAAGAACCCGCGCGACGTCGTCATGCCCGGCGTGGCGGCGGTGGGAGGCATGGCGCTTCCGGCGCTGATCTACCTTGCATTCAACTTCGGCGACGCCAAGACCATCTCCGGATGGGCGATCCCGGCCGCCACAGACATCGCCTTCGCGGTGGGGGTTCTCGCGATTCTGGGCAAGCGCGTGCCCGCATCGATGAAGATCTTCCTCCTGACGCTCGCCATTCTCGACGACATGGGCGCGATCCTGATCATCGCGCTGTTCTACACGACCCAGCTGCACGTCGAATTCCTGATCGCCGGGCTCCTGCCGCTGGCCGGCATGTGGTGGCAGCACCGCCGCGGCGCCCATCGCACCGCGCCGACCATCCTGATGGGCATCGTCCTTTGGGTCCTGGTGCTGGAATCGGGGGTGCATCCGACGATCGCCGGGGTCATCACCGCCTTCTTCATCCCGCTCAAGGACCGTTTCGGGAAATCGCCGTTGCATTCGCTGGAAAACGGCCTGACCGATTACGTCTATTTCCTGATCGTACCGATCTTCGCCTTCGCCAATGCCGGCGTGGAACTGGGCGGGCTGGGCCTGAAGGATCTGACCTCCAGCCTGCCGATGGGCATCGCGCTGGGCCTCGTCCTGGGCAAGCAGCTCGGCGTCTTCGGAACGGCATGGCTGCTGGTCAGGAGCGGTTACGCGCGATTGCCGAGCGGTGCGAACTGGCTGCATCTGTGGGGCGTGGCCTGCCTTGCGGGGATCGGCTTCACCATGTCGCTGTTCATCGGCTCGCTGAGCTTTAGCGACGCCAAGCTGATGAACGAGGTGCGCTTCGGCGTGCTCGCCGGTTCGGCGGTATCGGCCTTGCTGGGCTTTGCATTGCTGCGCATCGCCCCCACGTCCGAGGACGAGCGTTCGCGCGAGAAGGAAGCACAGGCAGCGGCCGGCTCGGGCGCGGGCGGGGACGAGGCCGCGCTGCGCTGACGGCAAGCGTAGCCCGGGCGCGATTCCGGGCGCGATTGCGTATCAGAGCGGCCGCCGATGCCGCGCGCCGCACATGGCCCGGACCCTGCCCCGACCGCCGGGGGCCAATCCCCCGGGGTCACGCGGCTGCCGGGACTAGCGGCGCCCGGCGGCGATAAGGCCGAGGATCTTGCGCGCGGCCGCGGGAATGTTGGTGCCGGGCCCGAATATGGCGCTGACGCCGGCATCGTTCAGGAACTGGTAGTCCTGCTGTGGAATGACCCCGCCGCAGATCACCAGAACATCCCCCGCCCCGGCCGCTTTCAGCGCCGCCACCAGCTTGGGCGCCAGGGTCTTGTGACCGGCCGCCTGGCTGGAAATGCCCACCACATGGACATCATTGTCGATCGCGTCCTGGGCCGCCTCTTCGGGGGTCTGGAACAGCGGCCCGACATCGACGTCGAAACCGATATCGGCGAAGGCGGTGGCGATGACCTTGGCGCCGCGATCATGGCCGTCCTGGCCCAGCTTTACCACCAGCATGCGCGGGCGGCGGCCCTCGGTGCGGGCGAATTCCGCCACCTCCTTCTGGATCGCGGCGAAATCCGCGTCGCCCTCGTAGGCCGCGCCGTAGACGCCGGCCAATGTCTTCACCTCGGCCCTGTGGCGGCCAAAGACCTTTTCCATCGCCATCGAAATCTCTCCCACACTGGCGCGCGCCCGCGCCGCCTCGACCGCCGCGCGCAACAGGTTGCCGCCCTCGGCCGCGCAGCGCGACACTTCGGCCAGGGCCGCGTCGCAAGCCTCGGCGTCGCGTCCGGCGCGCAGGGCGGCCAGCCGCGCGATCTGACCCTCGCGCACGGCCTGATTGTCGATATCGAGGATCTCGATCGGCTCCTGCGATTGCGGGCGGTATTTATTCACCCCGACGATCACCTCTTCGCCGCGGTCGATCATCGCCTGACGCCGGGCCGCGGTCTCCTCGATCCGAAGCTTCGGCATGCCGCTGGCCACGGCGCGGGTCATGCCGCCCATGGCCTCGACCTCCTCCATCAGCGCCCAGGCTTTCCCGGCCAGTTCGCCGGTCAGGCTTTCGACGTAATAGGACCCCGCGAGCGGATCGACGACATTCGTGATCCCGGTTTCCTCTTGCAAGATCAGCTGGGTGTTGCGCGCGATCCGGGCCGAGAAATCGGTGGGCAGCGCGATCGCCTCGTCGAGGGCATTGGTATGCAGGCTTTGGGTGCCGCCCAGCGCCGCGGCCATCGCCTCATAGGCGGTGCGGACAACGTTGTTGTAGGGGTCCTGCTCCTGCAAGCTGACGCCCGAGGTCTGGCAATGGGTGCGCAGCATCAGGCTTTGCGGTTTCCGGGCGCCGAAATCGGACATGATCCGGTGCCACAGCAACCGCGCCGCGCGCAGTTTCGCCGCCTCCATAAAGAAGTTCATCCCGATCGCGAAAAAAAACGACAGCCGCCCGGCGAAATCGTCGACATCCATGCCGCGACCAAGCGCGGCGCGGACATATTCGCGCCCGTCGGCAAGGGTGAAGGCCAGCTCCTGCACAAGGTTCGCGCCGGCTTCCTGCATGTGATAGCCGGAGATCGAGATCGAGTTGAATTTCGGCATCTCGGCGGCGGTATATTCGATGATATCGGCGACGATCCGCATCGACGGCTCGGGCGGATAGACATAGGTGTTGCGCACCATGAATTCCTTGAGGATGTCGTTCTGGATGGTGCCCGACAGCGCGCCGCGATCGACGCCCTGTTCCTCGCCCGCGACGATGAAACTGGCCAGGATCGGGATCACCGCGCCATTCATCGTCATCGAGACGCTGACCTTGTCCAGCGGGATCCCGTCGAACAGGATCTTCATGTCCTCGACCGAATCGATCGCGACGCCGGCCTTGCCGACATCGCCCTCGACGCGGGGGTGGTCGCTGTCATAGCCGCGATGGGTCGCAAGATCGAACGCCACAGAGATGCCCTGTTGCCCGCCGGCCAGGGCGCGACGATAGAAGGCGTTCGATTCCTCGGCGGTGGAGAAGCCGGCATATTGGCGGATGGTCCAG
>JASBUM010000572.1 GCA_030147905.1 Acidimangrovimonas sp. | reverse complement strand
CTCGGCGCGCAGCGTGTCGGCGATGGATTTCCATAATGGCGTGCGCTTTGCGCCGCGCTGATCGTCCTTCATCCGACCTCCTGCATCCAGCGACGCCCCTGCCGGGGCGCCTGTGCGCATCTCCACTCCTTCGGCCCGGCCCGAAAGCCGCTGAGCCCGTTGGGGCGGGCCGATGTCATGAATGATGGCTGCGACGGCACGCGCTGTCATCAAATCTTCGCAGCGGCCGGCTTGTCTGGCGGCGTGATTTCCCATAGGATTTGTATAGTTGTATAGTTTTTGATGCCGGGTGGGCAACCATGTCAGGCGACCAGGCCGAGCGTACGGGGGGTGATCGGGCCGAGCCCGATCGCGCCCAAGCCATGGGCGAGGGCGATGGCGGGCGCGCCGCGTGGCTGGGGCTGCTCGCGAGGAGCGATCCGCAGCTGCTGGCGGCACTGTGGGATGAACCTGTCGCGCATGAGATGCTGCGGGCGCCGGCGCTGGGCACGGTGATGCTGCGGGCGCGGATCGGGGGGGCGGGCGCGGCCTTCAATCTTGGAGAGATGGTGGTGACGCGCTGCGTGCTGCGGCTGGACGATGGCACGGTCGGATTCGCGCAGGTGCAGGGGCGTGACGGCGCGCATGCCCGGCGGGTGGCGCTGCTGGACGCGCTGATGCAGGGCCCGCGCGCCGCCGAGATCCGCAACCGTGTGCTCGATCCGCTTGCGGCCCGGCTCGCCGCGGTCGGCGTCGCGCGTGCCGGGCGCGCGGCGCGCACGCGCGTCGATTTCACGACGCTGATGCGGGGGGAGGACTAGCCATGCCTGACGCCGGACAGGCCGGCGGCCCGGGAAGGGGCGGCACGGACAAGAGTCGCGCGCGGGGGGCGGGGCTTGCTGCCGGGGCGATGGCCGGCGGCTTCGTCGATCCGCCGCGTGATGCCGCGCGCGCCTTTCGCGCGATCATGGCCGCGATGGCCGAGCCGGGCCGGATCGTCACGCTGGCCGGCGCCCGGCCGCCGCCGCCCCTGTCCCCGGCCGCCGCCGCGGTGCTGCTGGTCCTTGCCGACGGGGCGGCGCCGGTGCATCTCGCCGGTGACCACGACCGCGCCGAATTGCGCGGCTGGCTGCAATTTCACACCGGCGCGGCCACGGTGGCACCGGCAGCGGCCGCCTTCGCGGTGGGGGGGTGGAGCGCGCTGATGCCGGTGGCGCGTTTCGCGCAAGGCACGGACATCTATCCCGACCGCGGCGCCACGCTGATGGCCGAGGTCGCGGCCCTGGCGCCCGCGACCCATCGCCTGCGCGGCCCCGGCATCGCGGATGCGGCGCCGATCGCCTTGCCTCCGGGTGCCGCGGAGGCCCTGCGTGCCTGTCCCTTTCCGCGCGGTCACGATCTGATCCTGACCTGCGGCGACAGCCTGGCCTGCCTGCCGCGCAGCAGCCGGATCGAGGTGGCGTGATGTATGTGGCGGCCAAGGGCGGCGAGGCGGCGATCGCCAATGCGCAGGCCGAGCTGGCGCGGGCCCGGCGCGGCGATCCGCGGCTGCCGCCGCTCTCGGTCGATCAGATCCGTGAACAGCTTGCCCTATCGGTGGCTCGGGTGATGGCCGAGGGCGCGCTCTACGATCCCGAGCTTGCCGCGCTTGCGATCAAGCAGGCGCGCGGCGACCTGGTAGAGGCGATCTTTCTCATCCGCGCCTATCGCACGACCTTGCCGCGGCTCGGCGCGTCGGTGCCGCTCGATACCGGGGCGATGGATTGCGATCGCCGGATCTCGGCGATCTACAAGGACCTCCCCGGCGGGCAGGTGCTGGGCCCGACCTTCGACTACAGCCACCGGTTGCTGGATTTCAGCCTGCTGGCGGAGGCCGGGCTCGGGGACGATCTTGCGCCCGCGCCGGAGGGGGAGGGCTCTGCCGCGCCCGATGGTCCTGACCGGCCCGGGCAGGCGGCGCAGCCCGATGGCGGCGCGCAGGTCGGCCCCGCTGCCTATCGCCCGCCGCATGCCATGGCGCATCTTGATCGCGAGGGGCTGATCGAGCGGGTCGGGGACCGGTGCCCGGTTCCTGGGCCGGCGGGCACCGCGGATGATCGCATGGACGGGCGATGCGCGGGCGGCGACGGCGCCCGCGACGGGGCGGGCCGCGCCCCGGGGACGGGTGAGGACACTGCCGAGGCTGCGGCCGCCGACCATCCCCCGGTTGGCGATGCGCCCCCGGACCTGACGCGCGCGCCGCTCGATCTGCCGGCGTCGCGGCCCTTGCGGTTGCAGGCGCTGGCCCGCGCCGACGAGGGGTTTCTGCTGTCGCTGGCCTATTCGACGCAGCGCGGCTACGGGCGCAACCACGCCTTTGTGGGTGAATTGCGTATCGGCGAATGCCCGGTGGAAATGGACATTCCCGAGCTGGGCCTGCGGGTGGTGATCGGTTCGGTCGTGTTGAGCGAATGCGAAACCGTCAACCAGTTCGCCGGATCGCGCCGGGTGCCGGCCCAATTCACCCGCGGCTACGGGCTGGTCTTCGGCCAGAACGAACGCAAGGCGTTGTCGATGGCGCTGGTGGAACGGGCCCTGCGCTGGCGCGATCTGGGCGAGAGCCCGGCCGCCGGCGCCCCGGCCCAGGACGAGGAATTCGTTCTCGCCCATGCCGACAACGTGCAGGCGACAGGCTTTCTCGAACATATCAAGCTGCCCCATTACGTCGACTTCCAGGCCGAGGCCGAGCTTGTCCGCGGGCTGCGCCGCGCGGCCGCGCGGGAGGCCGCGGAAGACGGCGACGATGCGGCGGCCGGCGACGATGCGGGCGGGGGCGGGGGCGAAATGTCCCCGGCTGCGCGAAGGGCTGCAGACGGCGCGGGCCCTGTGCCGGACGGGTCGTGGCCGGGGCACGGGGAGGGCCGCGATGGAGGGGTATAACTTCGCCTATCTCGACGAGGAGACGAAGCGGATGATCCGCCGCGCGCTGCTCAAGGCGGTGGCGCTACCGGGCTATCAGGTGCCCTTCGCCAGCCGCGAGATGCCGATGCCCTACGGCTGGGGCACCGGCGGCGTGCA
>JASBUM010000058.1 GCA_030147905.1 Acidimangrovimonas sp. | reverse complement strand
GACCATGCCCTCGGGGCTGAGGATCGAGCGGGTGCGGACACCTCTCGGGGTGATCGGGGTCATCTTCGAGAGCCGCCCCAACGTGACCGCGGATGCCGGCGCACTGTGTCTCAAGGCCGGCAATGCGGTGATCCTGCGCGGCGGTTCGGAAAGCTTCCATTCGAGCGCGGTTCTGCACGAATGCCTGGTCTCCGGCCTGCGCGAAGCCGGCCTGCCGGAAGCCGCCATACAGCTGGTGCCCACGCGCGATCGCGCGGCAGTGGCGCAGATGCTGCGGATGGTGGAGCATATCGACGTGATCGTGCCGCGCGGCGGAAAGGGACTGGTGGGACTGGTTCAGCGCGAGGCGCGGGTGCCGGTTTTCGCCCATCTCGAGGGTATCGTGCACATCTATGTCGACCGCACCGCCGATGCGGCGAAGGCGCTGGCAGTCGTGCTCAATGCCAAGACGCGGCGTCCGGGGATCTGTGGTGCCGCCGAATGCCTGCTGATCGATGCGCCGCTGCTGGCGGGGCTCGGGCGCGAGCTGATCGCGGCGCTGGTGGCGGCCGGCGTGCGGGTGCGCGCGGGGCCGGGGCTGGCTGACCTTCCGGGCACGGTGCCGGCAGGCGAAGGGGACTGGGGCCGCGAATATCTGGACATGGATATCGCGGCGCGGGTGGTCGACGGCGTGGATGAGGCGATGGCCCATATCCGGCGTTACGGATCCGGGCATACCGACGCCATCATAACCGAGGATGACGAAATCGGCGGAAGGTTCTTCGCCGGGCTCGATTCCGCGATCCTGATGCGCAATGCCTCGACCCAGTTCGCCGATGGCGGTGAATTCGGGATGGGCGCCGAAATTGGGATCGCGACCGGCAAGCTGCATGCCCGCGGGCCCGTGGGGGCCGAACAGCTGACGAGTTTCAAGTATCTGGTCACCGGAGAGGGCGCGGTGCGGCCCTGAACGGGCGGCTTGCCGCCCGCGACCGGCCGCCCGGCGGGCCTCCTGCCGAGGGTCTCAGCAGGTGACGGTCAGTGCGCCGTCTTCGCGTGTCACGCTCGGCCTGCGGTGGAGAAGAGCAGCGGCCTGCGCGGCAAGAACGAAATGGATCTCGGACGCGGCCGGCGGGGGTGTCTCGGTGTCGACGCCGCCTGCAAGGCCCTGCCACAGCGGTTCCTCGATCCGCCAGCGCCCGGCGGTGCCATGCAGCCGCCACGTTCCATCCTCGCGCGTGATCGCGATCGCGCCGCCGAAGGGCATCGCGCTTTCGAGGCACATCAGCAAGAGGAAGGCCAGCTTCGCCTCGGCACGTAGCAGATCTTCATCGGTTTCCCATCTGACCGTAACCCGGGCGGTCCGGTGAAGGTCCTTTAGGATGGCGCGGATCTCGTGGTGGCCGATGCGCTGCACGTCGCCGGCGACGCCGAAGGCCACGCGGAAGAACCGGATGCGGGCATTGGCGCTGGCGACGCTTTGCGCCACGAGTTCAAGCTCGGCCGCGGCCGAGCCATCGGACATCATCATCAGTTCCACCCCATTGCTGATGGCACCGATCGGGCTGATAAGGTCGTGACAGATTCGCGAACCCAGCAGGGCGGTCAGGTCAGGGCGGTCATGCATGGTGCGGGCCTTTACAAGGGGGACCATGATGCAGGGAATCAACGCCACCCTCGAGCCGGGGATGCTGGTACGTCATCCCGGAAGGCCGGACTGGGGCCTGGGGCAGGTTCAGTCGCGCATCGGATCCCGGATTACTGTTAACTTCGAACATGCGGGCAAGGTGGTGATCGATGGCGCCAAGGTCGCGCTGCTGCGCGACTTCGGATCCGGTAGCAACCAGCAGTCGTAACGCAGATCGCCCGCAAATGCCACGTCTTTGGCAATCTATTGCATTCCGCCGCGCCAGACCCTAAAACCGCGCGGCCCAACAGAGCGAGCCGTCGACAGCCGCCATGATAGCCGAGGAACCATATTTCGAGCTGCGCCTCGCGCGGGACGAACGGGATCTTCTGGCAGCCCAGCGTCTGCGTTACGAGGTCTTCGTGGCCGAACTCGGCGGCAGCGGCGCGCTTGTCGATCACGAACGAAGGCTGGAGCGCGACCGCTTCGATCCGGTCTTCGATCATCTGGTCCTGATCGATACGCGTCGTGACGCCGAACGGCTGGATCATGTCGTTGGGGTCTACCGCCTGCTGACCGATCGCGGAGCGGCCGAATTCGGGCGGTTCTATTCGGAAGACGAATATGATCTGGATGCGTTGCGCGGGACCGGACGGCGCCTTCTGGAACTGGGTCGGTCCTGCGTGCATCGCGACTATCGGGGTGGCACGGCGATGTTTCACCTGTGGAACGGTCTGGCCGAATATGTCCTCGACAACGGTATCGAGATCATGTTCGGCGTCGCAAGCTTTCACGGAACCGACGTCGAGGCCCTGCGCATGCCGCTGGCCTATCTGCATCACCGTCACCTCGCGCCGCCTGCGCTGCGGGTGCGCGTCCAGCCCGAACATTTCCAGACGATGGATCTCGTGCCCGCCGATGCGATCGACCGCCGCGCGGCGATGGTCGGAACGCCGGCGCTCATCAAGGCCTATCTTCGGCTCGGCGGCTTCGTGGGGGACGGCGCCTTCATCGACCGCGATTTCAACACCACCGATGTCTGCCTGGTGATGGATACCGCCCAGATGTCGGCCCGTCACAAAGGATTCTACACCCGCAAGCACGGAGCGCGCGCGTGATGCGCTGGGACGCCGTGGAGGCGCCCGCATCGGCGCGGATCGGGCCGGCGGGCTGGGGGCGGGCACTGATCCGCGGGCTGGTTCTCGCGCTACTGACCTATGGCTGTCTGGTTCTTCTGCTGCTTGCCCGATTGGTGGAGCGGCCACTGTTCGGCCTCAGGCGTCCGTTGACGCCGCATATCACCCAGTTCGTGTGCCGGTCGGCCTTTCGCATCCTCGGTATGTCCTTCAAGATCCGTGGCCAACCGATGGAAGGCATGGGGGCGGTCGTCTCCAACCACGCCTCGTGGCTCGACATCTTCGCGCTGAACGCGCCACAGCAGATCTATTTCGTGTCCAAATCCGAGGTGGCCGAATGGCCCGGCATCGGCTGGCTCGCCCGCGCGACGGGGACAATCTTCATCCGCCGTCGCGGCAGCGAGGCCCGCGCCCAGAAGGATCTTTTCGGCGCGCGGCTCCGAGCCGGACACCGGCTGCTCTTCTTCCCCGAAGGGACCAGCACCGATGGTCTGCGGGTTCTGCCCTTCAAATCGACGCTGTTTGCGGCCTTCTTCGAACCCGACCTCGCGAAGGTCCTCCAGATCCAGCCGGTCAGCGTGATCTACCGGGCGCCGCTCGGGGCCGACGCGCGCTTCTATGGATGGTGGGGCGACATGGATTTCGGCCCGCATCTGCTGCAGGTTCTGGCCGTCGCGCGTCAGGGCGCGGTAGAGGTGATCTTCCACCCGCCGGTACTTGTCCGTGATTTCGCAGACCGCAAGGCGCTTGCCGCGCATTGCGAACGGCTCGTGCGGGCGCCGGTCGATGCGCTCGCCAATGCCGGGACTGACGGGGCCGTCACCGCGTCCTCGCCGCTCGCGCCGGCCGGGGACGTGGCCGATCCCGACAATCACCCAGCCCGCTGAAAGGCCCCCCGGGCACCACCGGCAGGAAACGCGACGGCAGGCCGCGAAACGGGCCGCAGGTGCCCGACCGGGGATGCTTCGATCCGCGTCGCCGCAAAGAGCCTGCCCGTGTCATGCCTCGCGGCATTTTTGCCCGCCGGCCGCACCCGCGCACCAACCCTATGCCGCACCTGCCGCCAGACGGGCCGCCCGGCCGTTCCGTACAACCTTCATCTTTCGTTCTGAAATATCCCCGCCGGAGGCATCTGGACCTGCGACCCCTCGCGCCGCCCGAACTCCCGTGCCGTCCGCTCCGATGTCGTCGATCGCTCCCGGCAGCCGCCGGCATGCCTCCCCCCGGGTTTCCCGTGCCGGAGATGACGCCGGGCACCTGACAATCGCGTGATCTGCGGGGAGTCGGATCCACCGAGGTCGCAGTGCATTCGCCGCCACAGGGGCCGCCACCTCCGCCCGATCCCGCGGCAGTTCGGGGCCGCAGGGCCGCCCCGCTAGGCCCCGCCCGTGATCGGTGCAAGCAGCCGTGCAAGCGCCGCGCGGGGATCCTCGTCGCGCCAGATTTCCTCGCCTATGCCGAAGAAATCCGTCAGGGGCGCAAGCGTCGCGATGCGATCGGCAGTCAGCGCTCCTTCGGCGACGACCGGCAACTCGATCATCTCCGACCACCAGCCGAACAGATCGTCGGGCGCGTGGCTGCCATCGCCAAGCCCGCTCGGGCCGGCGGGGCCGAAGGCTATGTAATCGGCGCCCGCTTCGCCCGCATTCATCCCGTCGTGCCGCGATACGCCGCAAAAAGCGCCCACGATAGCGTCTTCGCCCAATGTCTTGCGGGCCTTGCGAACGTTGCGCGCCCCGTCTCCCAGATGCACGCCGTCGAGGCCGAGCCGTTCCGCAAGCACCATGTGATCGGCGATCACCAGCGCCACGTCGCGGGCATGGGCGATCTCGCGCAGGTGATCGGCGGCACGTGCCAGAACGTCCTCGTCCCGGGTCGCCATGGTCAGGCGGATGCACGCGATCTCGGCCATGTCCAGCACGGCCGCCAGACGCGCGCCGAAAGGTTCCGGCTCGAAGGCGGGCGGCGTGATGAGATAGAGCTGCGGCGCGGTGGTCTCGGCCATGGGCTTTCCTCTTTCGCTCCCCGTCCTCCTAGCCGGTTTTGCCGTCATTGCAAGCAACTTGCGCGCGGTCCGGGCCGGGCGGCGCGGAACTTGCCAATCGCGAAGCCAGCGCGTATCACCCGCCCGACAGGAAACGACCCCGCCGCGATGACAAGCCCCATACAACTCAGCGATCCCGCCTTCGTTCTGGTGCGCCCGCAAATGGGCGAGAACATCGGTGCGGCCGCGCGCGCCATGCTCAACTTCGGGCTGGACCGCATGCGGCTGGTGTCCCCGCGCGACGGCTGGCCCAATCCGGCGGCGGCCGCGATGGCAAGCGGCGCGGGCCGGGTGCTCGACGGCGCGGGGGTCTTCCCCGACCTGCCCGCAGCCCTTGCCGATTGCCATTACGTCTTTGCCACCACGGCGCGCGTGCGCGGATTGCACAAGCCTGTGCTCACCCCCGAAGAAGCGATGGCGCGTGCCCGCGACATGATGGCGGCCGGACAGCGCGTGGCGGTCGTCTTCGGGCCCGAACGCGCGGGCCTGGAAAACGACGACGTCGCCCATGCCAATGCCCTGGTCACGGTGCCGGTCAATCCCGACTTCCCGTCGATCAACCTTGCGCAGTGCGTGTTGCTCATGGGCTATGAATGGCGGCGGCAGGCCGCAGGCGGTGGCGTGGCCGACGGGGCGGGCGATGGCGGGCGCGGCGGCGCGGCGATCCCCGATCCGGCCTCGGGGGGCGAGGTCTCGCGGCTGGCCGACCATTACGAGGACGAGCTGGAAAGGGCGGGCTTCTTCTTTCCGCCCGAGAAGGCCGCAGGGATGAAGCAGAAACTGCGCAACATGTGGACACGGCTCGCGCTGACGCGCGCAGAGGTGCAGATCCTGCATGGCATGTTGCGCCAGATCGTTCGCCGCAAGGGCGGCGGCGGCAATTGAAGACCATCAGGGCCGCGCTTCGGACCGGCCGGGAAGGGGAGGCTTGCATGGCGGGCAATCGCGCAATTTTCGAAGAGGTCGGACCGGGGCAGGGCCGGGTCGAGGCCAGGGGCGGCATGGTCGCACGCAACGGGCAGGGGGCGCGTCGCGCGATCCGCCTGTGGCTGATGGCGATCTTCGCGCTGGTCGTCACGATGGTGGCGGTGGGCGGGCTTACACGGCTGACCGACAGCGGCCTGTCGATCACGCAGTGGAAGCCGATCTTGGGCGCGCTGCCGCCATGGGGTCAGGCGGCGTGGGAGCATCTCTTCGCACTCTACAAGCAAAGCCCGCAATACCGCATCGAGAACCACGGCATGACGCTGGCGGGGTTCAAGTTCATCTACTGGTGGGAATGGAGCCACCGCCTGCTGGGCCGGGTGATCGGCATGGTGTGGGGGATCGGTTTCCTGTTCTTCTGGCTCACCGGCCGGATCCCTGCCGGATGGACCAAGCGGCTGGTGCTGCTGGGCGCGCTTGGCGGCCTTCAGGGCGCGATCGGCTGGTGGATGGTGTCGTCGGGATTGCATGGCAACATGGTCTCGGTCGCCAGCTATCGCCTTGCGACCCATCTGGGCATCGCCTTCATCATTCTCGGCTTCACCGGCTGGTTCATCATGCAGATGGGCCGCAGCGAGGCGCAGCTGCTGCAGGCGCGCCGTCAGCGCGAGCCATGGCTTGAACGGCTGGCCAGCGTCGAGATGGGGCTGATCTTCGTCCAGATCCTGCTGGGCGCGCTGGTCGCGGGAATCGACGCCGGGCGCAACTACCCGACGTGGCCGCTGATGAACGGTCATTTCTTCCCGCTCGATGCATTCGTCGTGCCCGGGGGCGGGGCGACCTGGCGGGCGTTTTTCGAGAATGCGGGCCTGGTGCAGTTCATCCACCGCATGACCGGCTACACCGCCTTCTTCTTTGGCTTCTACCTGTGGGGGCGGTCGCGGGTGTCGGTCCATCAGTCGACCCGGCGGGCCTTCAACTGGCTGATGCTGATGCTGTTGACGCAGGTGACGCTGGGGATCTTCACCGCGATGATGGCGGCGCCGTTGCGCATTGCCATTGTGCACCAGTTCGGCGCGGTCGTCCTGTGGTCGCTGATGCTGCGTGCCCGCCATACCGCGCGCTATCCGCATGTGGGTTCCATTCGCGGGGGCACAGCATGACGCCGTTCGACGAGTTGATGGCCTTCCAGCGCGAGACCGAGGCGCTGGCCCAGATCGCGGGGCGGCTGGGCTGGGATCAGGAAGCGGTAATGCCGCGCGGAGCCGCGGAGCAGCGGGCCGAGGAAACCGGCGTGCTCGAGGGGGTGCTGCATGCCCGACGCACCGATCCGCGCATCGGCGAATGGTTGGAGCAGGCCCGGCCCGAGGACGCGGTTGGCGCGGCGCAACTGCGCCACATCCGCCGCAGCTTCGAACGCAAGTGCAGGGTGCCGGCAAAACTGGCGAGCGAGATCGCGCGGGTGACGAGCGCGGCCCAGGGGACCTGGGCACAGGCGCGCCGAGACGAGGATGTTCCGGCCTTTCAGCCCACCCTGGCCAAGGTCGTCGACCTCAAGCGCGAGGAGGCGCAGGCACTGGCCGCCGGCGGCGCGCCCTATGACGCGCTGCTCGACGATTACGAGCCGGGCGCGACCGAGACCGCCATCGCCGAACTCTTCGACACGATGCGCCCGCGGCTGGTCGCGCTGGCCGAGCGTATACTGGAGGCGTCGCCCGCGCCGGCCCCGCTTCCCGGCCGCTTCCCGGCCGAGGCGCAGTTGCGTCTTGCGCGCAAGCTGGCCGAGACCTTCGGCTATGACTGGAAGCACGGGCGGCTCGATCTTGCAGTCCACCCCTTTTCCTCCGGCTCGGGACGCGACGTGCGGATCACCACCCGCGTGGTGGAGAGCGATCCGTTCAACTGCTTCTATTCGACCATCCACGAGACCGGCCACGCCTGCTATGAACTCGGGATCGCGCCGGAATATCTCTTCACCCCGCTGGGTGCCGGGGTGTCGATGGGCGTGCACGAAAGCCAGAGCCGGATCTACGAGAATCAACTCGGCCGGTCGCGCGCCTTCACCGGATGGCTGTTCGAGCAGATGCGCGCGGAATTCGGCGCGCTCTCGCTTTCGGATGCGGATGCCTTCCATGCTGCCGTCAACCGGGTTCAGCCGGGCTATATCCGCACCGAGGCCGACGAGGTACATTACAACCTGCATGTCATGCTGCGGTTCGATCTTGAACGGCAGCTGATTTCGGGCGCGCTCGAGGTCGCCGATCTCGAGGCCGCGTGGAACGACCGTTTCGAACGCGACTTCGGGGTGGCGGTGGACAGGCCATCGAACGGCGTGCTGCAGGACGTGCACTGGTCTGTGGGGCTTTTCGGCTATTTCCCGACCTATTCGCTGGGCAATGTCTATGCGGGGTGCCTGCACAAGGCGTTGCGCGCGGATCTGCCGGATCTGGACGCCGGGCTGGCGCGGGGCGACACCGCCGCCGCCACCGCGTGGCTGCGCGAGAAGGTTCAGCGCCATGGCGGCCTTCACGAGCCGCGCGCGCTGATCGGCC
>JASBUM010000570.1 GCA_030147905.1 Acidimangrovimonas sp. | reverse complement strand
GGCACGTGGCACAGCCCCTTGAACAGCGTGGTGGCAATGGTGCGTCCCTGCACATCCTCGCATCTGAGCCGGATCGTATAGCGGGCAACGGCGGGGACGCGGCGTTCGCTGCGGATCACGCCGCGCAGCGGAAGGCCGGCGCGGGGCGGCTCGATCGCGATGGTCGAACGTCCGTAGCGGCGCAGTCGCAGGCGTGACCGCACGCCGGAAACCAGAAAGAACGGCCCGAAGGCGGCGGTGATCGCCGGCACCAGCATGACGATGCTTTCGTGACGCACCGAAGGTGCCAGCCGCGACAGCCACCAGATCGCGCCGGCCATGGCCAGCGCGCAGAAAGAGGCCGCCCGCATCGACGGGCCGCCGCGGTCGCCGATGTCCCGTGCCGAAAGGGATGTCATCTTCGGCACGGGTTCCCGGCTTCTGGCGCTGGGATCATAATTCATCGATATCGATAATGCCCGGTTTTGGCCCGAAAATCCAGCGATCCGGTCCGGACGGCGGGTTCCCGCGCGCGATTGCGGCACATTTGCGCGGCACCGGGGCTATTGCGCAACCTCCGGGCCGGGGACGAAGCGGCGGGCCGGAGCCGCGCGCAGCGGCCCCCGCCACCCGAACGCGCGCGGCCCGAGCGATGGAGCCCCGTCCGGTCAGCCCGCGGATGCGTCGAGCAGCGGCGTCGGCATGGCGAAGGCACGAAGTGCCTCGTGGTCGTGCAGGGTGACCCGTGGCCCGTCGATCCCGACCCCGTGCCCGGCGAGCGCCCGAAACGCGCGCGACAGGTTCTCGGGCGTCATGTTGAGATAGGCCGCGAGGCGGCGTTTCTCGATCGGAAGGTCGAAGACCGCCTCGCCCTGCGCCTGACGCAGGAGGTAATTTGCCAGCCGTTCCGTGGCGTTGCGCAGTTTCAGATCCTTGGCGTGGCGGATCACCCCGCGATAGCGCTGTGCCAGTTCGCCGACGATGGCGCGGGCAAAGGCGTGGTCGGCGGCGAAGATGGCGCGCACGTCGGCGGAGGGCAGCATGATGATCTGCGAACGCTCCAGCGTGCGGGCCGACATCAGATAGGGCTCATCCCTGATGGTGGCGGCAAGGATGAAGGTAGCCAGCGGACGGACGGTGTCCATCGTCGTCTCGTGGCCGTTCCAGTGGGCGAACAGTTCTACCGTGCCCTCGACCACCACATGAAGAAAATCCGAATGTTCACCCTCGGTGATGAGATCGACGCGGGGCGGAAAGCTTTGCAGATAGGCGCCGCGGGTGAGGGCCTCGAAATGGGCCGGCGCGATCTGGTGGAACAGCGGCAGGGCGCGAATCCGGGCAGCTTCCTCTGGTTTCATCGGCGACTCGCTTGATGGCTTGAAAAACATCAATCGCAAACCCGTTACCTGTCAATGCTGCGAAACAGATCTTCCACTGCCGAAAACACCATATTTTTCGAGGGGTGCGGCGTTTTGACCGGATCGGAGCGAAAGCGTCGGGACCCGGTACGAATCTTGATCTGGATCAAGTCCTCCGGGCGCCGGCTGGGGCTGCTGTGATCGCGAGCGGGCATTCCCCCGCGCGGATTCGGAGGCTTCAGATGCATCAACTCGACGGCGTGACGCGCAGCGATCAGATCCGTGCGCTGGGTCTGAGCACCTTCGCCTTCACCATCTGCTTCGCGGTCTGGACGATCTTTTCCATCATCGGCGTCCGGATCAAGGCGCAACTCGGTCTGAACGATACCGAATTCGGA
>JASBUM010000567.1 GCA_030147905.1 Acidimangrovimonas sp. | reverse complement strand
CGTGATGACGCGCCTTATGCCCTTCGCGATCCTGCTGGGGCTGGGTGCAAGCTGGGGCATCACCCAGCCGCTGAGCAAGATCGCCGTGTCCGGCGGCTACGGGGCGCTGGGCCTGATCTTCTGGCAATCGGTCCTGTCGGCGCTGGTGCTGGGTGTGGTCCTGGCCCTGCGCCGCAAGGGCATTCCGCGCACGCGCGCCGGCTGGCGCCTGTGCGTCGCAATCGCCTTCGTCGGCGCGATCCTGCCCAATGCGGCGACCTATGTGGCGGCACGACATCTGCCGGCCGGCATCCTCGCGATCGATCTGTCACTGGTGCCGATGCTGGCCTTTCCGATCGCGTTGGCAATGGGCACAGACCGGTTCAGTCCGCTGCGTCTGATCGGGCTTCTTTGAGGGCTGGCCGGCGTCGGCCTGATCGTCCTGCCGAGTACCAGCCTGCCCGATCCTGCCATGCTGACCTGGGTTCCGGTGGCACTGATCGCGCCGCTGTTCTACGCGCTCGAGGGCAATATCGTCGCAAAATGGGGCATGGTGGGACTGGATCCCGTACAGCTTCTTTTCGGCGCCTCGCTGGTGGGAATCGCGGCCGGCCTGCCCGCCGCGCTGCTGACCGGGCAGTGGATCGATCCGCGTCCCCCCTGGGGCGCGGCGGATGCAGCGCTCGCGGTGATGGCGGTGGTCTCGTCGCTGACCTATTGCGGCTATGTCTGGGCGATCGGGGCCTATGGCGCGGTCTTCGCGGTGCAGATCTCCTATCTGGTCACCGCCGGCGGCGTCGCCTGGTCCATGCTGCTGCTCGACGAGGGATACAGCGGCTGGATCTGGGCGGCATTTGCGATCATGCTGGTCGGCATGGCCCTGGTGCGGCCGCGCCGCGATGCGACGCCGGCCGACTGGGCCGAGGCCGGCGAGGGAAGCGGCCCGGGGGGGGCGATCTAGGCGGGGCCGGGGGAAGGCACAGCGACAGGGGCCGAGATGTTCGGACTGCAACTGCCGGCGGGGATGGAAGCAGTGGCCGCGATCGTCATCGTGGTCGCTATGCTGGCGATGTTCCTGCGCGAGACCTATCCGGTCGAGGTCGTCGCGATCACCGGGGCGATCACCATGCTGATCCTCGGCATTCTGCCCACCGATCTCGCGCTGGGTGCACTTGCGAACCCCGCGCCGTGGACGATCGCCGCGCTGTTCATCGTCGTCGGTGCGTTGGTGCGCACGGGTGCGCTCGACTGGCTGAGCAAGACCGCCGCGCATCACGTCGAGCGCCGGCCCGTGCGCACGCTGGTCGCGCTGTCGGCGGTGGTGGTGCTGCTGTCGGGCTTCGTCAACAACACCCCGGTGGTGGTGGTGATGATCCCGGTCTTCATGCAGCTCGCGCGTCAGCTGGACGTGGCGCCTTCGAAGGTAATGATTCCGCTCAGCTATCTCACGATCTTCGGCGGCACGCTGACGCTGCTGGGGACCTCGACGAATCTTCTGGTCGCCGGCGTGGCAAGGCAGGCGGGGCTGACGTCCTTCTCGATCTTCGAGATCACGCCGCTCGGGATCGCGGTGGCGCTGGTCGGGATGGGATATCTGGCGCTCTTCGGCCGTCGCCTGCCCGAACGCGAATCCATGAGCGCGCTTCTG
>JASBUM010000561.1 GCA_030147905.1 Acidimangrovimonas sp. | reverse complement strand
CATCGCGCCGTCGTCCAACCTCAATGGCGGCGCGGAAAGCGGGCTTCTGACCGTCGCCGGGTTGCCGTTTGTCGGATTGCTCAGCGGAACGGCGCGCGCGCTTTCGGGCACGCGCGAAACCCTGACCTTCGATTTCGCCCGGCGCATCGCGCGGGGGCCATCGGGGCAGACCGAGATCACGGGGCGGCTCGCGCAGAGCTTCAACCAGTTGTCGGCCGCCGCACGCAGGCTTGCGCCCGGCACGAGCGGGACGGCATTCGACATGGGACAGGTGGAATTCGGGCTGCGGCACGAATTCGGTGATCCGTCCCGGCCCGCGGTGACCTCCGTGGGGGCCTCGCTTGGCGGGTTGTGGTATGGCGGCAGCCCCTATGAACGATATCTGCGGCTCGATCTGGCGCGGCGAGGGCAGCTGGGCCGCATGACACAGGGCCGGCTGGCGCTGAGCTTGCAGCATCAGTGGATGGCATCGGGTCCGCCGGCCGATCTGGTCGCGCTGTCGGGCGCGTTGACGCGGCGCCTTCGGGGCGGCGGCGCGGTGGTCCCCGAGGCGGGGCTGCTGGCGCTCGCGTCCAGCGACGGGAATCAGGCCTATTGGGGCGGGTGGATGCGGGTCGAATACCGCTTCGCGCGGCCGCTGGGTCCGGTGCGGATCAGCGCCGGACTGGGTGCCGGGTTCACGCGCTATCCCGATTACAGCGTGTTCTTCGGCGTGCCGGGTGGTCGGCGCGACACGAGCGTTTCGGCCGACATCACCTTCAGCTTCCGGCGTCCCAGCGTGATGGGCTTTGCGCCCGAACTGCGCCTGAGCGAGCAGCGCAGCTTTTCCAATGTCAGTCGCTTCAGCACCCGCAATCTCGGCCTGACGCTTGGCGTGAAATCGTTGTTCTAGGGGGCTCGCCCTCGGCGGGCATCGTGCTAGGTTGCGCGCATATCGCACAGGAGCATGGTATGAAAGTTCGTTATCTGCACACGATGGTTCGGGTGAAGGATCTGGAAGAATCCATGAAGTTCTATGAGCTTCTGGGCCTGAAGCAGACCCGCCGCATGGACAGCGAGGAAGGCCGCTTCAGCCTCATATTCATGGCGCCAGAGGGGCAGGATGAATGCCCGGTGGAACTGACCTGGAACTGGGACGGGGACGAGGGGCTGCCCTCGGACGGCCGGCATTTCGGCCATCTCGCCTATGAGGTCGAGAATATCTACGACATGTGCCAGCACCTGTCGGACAATGGCGTGACCATCAACCGCCCGCCGCGTGACGGCCGCATGGCCTTCGTCCGTTCGCCGGACAACATCTCGGTCGAATTGCTTCAGGCCGGCGACGCGCTGCCGAAGGCCGAGCCTTGGGCGAGCATGTCCAACACCGGCCACTGGTGATCCGCGGGATCCCGCCGTTACGCGCGGGCCTTTAGCCCGTGCGCTACCCGTGCGCGGGGCGCGCGCCGGGGTGAGCGTGGCCACCCTGCACGCGCAGGGACAGCACGCGCGTCAAGGGCCGCGCCGGCCGGTTCGGCGCCGCGCCGGCGGTCGGGGGCATGGGGTGGGGACCCGGCCCGAGCAGTTGACCCTCCGGCGGTCCGGCACGCTTCGGGGCCGGGCCTCGCTTGCGCGGCCGGCGCGCTCGGCTGGCCCGGCGCGACGGGATCTCCAAGGGGCAGATACGCCGACGAACGGGATCAGTAGATATAGCGGATCTGTTCGGACCAGAAACGTTCCATCCTGCGCAGATTGGCGTTGACGTCCTCGAGCCGCATGCCGGGCGCCAGATCATGCGCGGAAAGGGATTCGGCATGGCGATCGAAGAGCGCCGAGAGAGTCGCGCTCACCCCGCGGCCGCGTTCCGTAAGGCGCACGCGCACCGAGCGGCGGTCGATCTCGGAACGCTGGTGATGGATATATCCCAGTTCGACCAGCTTCTTGAGGTTGTAGCTGACGTTGGAGCCCTGGTAATAGCCGCGCGATTTCAGCTCTCCCGCGGTTACCTCGTTGTCGCCGATGTTGAACAGCAAAAGCGCCTGGACGGCGTTGATCTCCAACATCCCGACGCGTTCGAATTCATCCTTGATGACATCAAGAAGCAAACGGTGCAGCCGCTCGATCAGGGCAAGACTGTCCAGATAGCTTTCGACCGCCCCCCGCCGCGTCGCGCCCTGCGGCGTCGCGTGAATGCTCATGCGTTCCTCCGATTTCGCTTCTTGC
>JASBUM010000559.1 GCA_030147905.1 Acidimangrovimonas sp. | reverse complement strand
ATCCGCTTCGCGCTCAACGTCAATCAGGACGAGGTCGAGGCGCTGGCGGCGCTGATGACCTACAAATGCGCGCTGGTCGAGGCGCCCTTCGGCGGCTCCAAGGGCGGGCTGCGCATCGACCCGCGCCAGTACGAAGAGCATGAGCTCGAACAGATCACCCGCCGCTTCGCCTACGAACTGATCAAGCGCGATCTCATCAACCCCAGCCAGAACGTCCCCGCCCCCGACATGGGAACGGGCGAACGCGAGATGGCATGGATCGTCGATCAATATGCACGGATGAACACCACCGACATCAACGCCCGCGCCTGCGTCACCGGCAAGCCGATCAACGCCGGCGGTATCCAGGGCCGGGTCGAGGCCACGGGTCGCGGCGTGCAATATGCCCTGCGCGAATTCTTCCGCTACCCCGAGGAGCGGCGCGCGGCACAACTTCAGGGCGATCTCGACGGCAAGCGCGTGATCGTTCAGGGCCTTGGCAACGTGGGCTATCACGCCGCTCTGTTCCTGTCGCACGAGGATGGCGCGCGGATCGTCGGGATCGCCGAACATGACGGCGGGCTCTATGATCCGGGCGGGCTGGACGTGGAAAGCGTGCGCGCGTGGATGAACGGGCATGGCGGCGTGGCCGGCTATCCCCATGCGCGCTTCGTCGCGGACGGTGCCGCGCTGCTGGAAGAGGAATGCGACATTCTCGTTCCCGCGGCGATGGAAGGCGCGATCAACCTCGGCAATGCCGAACGCATCCGCGCGCCCCTGATCATCGAGGCGGCCAACGGTCCGGTGACCTTCGGTGCCGACGAGATCCTGCGTCGTCGCGGTGTGGTCATCATTCCCGACATGTTCGCCAATGCCGGGGGCGTAACCGTCAGCTATTTCGAATGGGTGAAGAACCTCGGCCACATCCGCTTCGGCCGGATGCAGCGCCGCCAGGAGGAGGCGCGCCACAAGATTCTGATCGACGAGCTGGAGCGGCTTTCGGCCGACAAGGGGCTGGGCTGGACGCTCTCGCCCGATTTCAAGGACAAGTACCTGCGCGGCGCGGGCGAGCTGGAACTTGTGCGTTCGGGGCTCGACGACACGATGCGCACCGCCTACCAGTCGATGCGCGAGCTGTGGCACGCGCGACAGGAGGTCACCGACCTGCGGGTGGCGGCCTATATGGTGGCCATCGACCGCGTCGCGAAAAGCTACCGTTCCAAGGGGCTTTAACCCCCAACCCCCGCGCGCGCGGGGGCATCGCCCGGAGCAGGCATGCCCCCCGCGGCGGCGGTGCAGGCGGCGACGCGCGGCATGGAACGGGCGGCGTAGGCGGGGTGGCGTGGCATGGCTGGCGCGGCATGGGTGGCATGGGCGGCGCGGCACGGCTGGTGTGGCCGGATCCGCCACTGCACAGGCCTCGCCGCTCAAAGGGCGCTGCCGTCCCCCTCTGACCTTGCTGCCCTGCCCCGGCCGGCGGCACGCCCCGGTCATGCCGCGGCCCCGGTCGCGGAGCCTATCCCCGCCGCGCCTGCCGTCGCGTTTCTCTCCGGCCGGACAGGCTTGCCGGCGGCGGCCTCCCGCTCGGCCGGCTGCCCCCAGACCACCGCGCCCAGGTCACCGCGCCCAGACCACCGGCCCCAAACAACCGCCCTCCGACCGTTGCCATCCTACCGGCGCCCTCGGACCGGTGCGGTCACCGGCGCGCCCTCGGCCCGCCGGAAGTTCGCGTCGCAAGCTGCCAAGGTTTTGTCGTTGGCCGCTTGAACATTCCACGCAATCCCGGTTCACTCGGACCAGAGCGAAGGGATGGACAGATGCGATATTCGGGCTTTCGGCTTCTGAAGGAGGGCCTCTTCGGCAATCGGGGCTGGGCGCCGGTCTGGCGTGACCCCGAGCCCAAGGACGAATATGACGTGGTGATCATCGGCGGCGGCGGTCACGGGCTGGCCACAGCCTATTACCTGGCGAAGAACCACGGCATCACC
>JASBUM010000556.1 GCA_030147905.1 Acidimangrovimonas sp. | reverse complement strand
GCGATCAGGAACTTGCCCGTCAGATCCATCGAATCGGTAGCGGCCTTCATGCGTCGAACATGCGGCGCGGGCGGGGGTGGGCGCAAGATCCCCCCTGCTTCACAGTCGCGCATCGGCGACAAAGTGACTTCCCAAGGCCGGGCCTCCGTCTATGGTGGCGGCATGAAACCCCGCCGCAGCCCCTTTCGCACCCTTCCCGCGCTTGCAGCCGTCTGCCTGCCCGCGCTGTCCCTGCCCGCGCTGTCGCTGGCCGCGCTGTCGCTGGCCATCTTTGCGCTGGTCGACGCCGGCGCCCGTGCTGCCCCGGTTTCGGTCGATGCCGTCGTCAAGGCCCGCCTCCTTCCCGGCTGGCAGACGCGCACCGGCGCCCATATGGCGGCGCTGGAGCTGCGCCTCGCCGATCACTGGAAGACCTATTGGCGCGCGCCCGGCGATGCGGGCATTCCGCCGCGCTTCGACTGGAGCGAATCGGAAAACCTTGCCGCGGCAAGGGTTCACTGGCCCCGCCCGGAGGTATTCGCCGTCAACGGAATGCAAAGCGTCGGCTATCTCGACGATCTCGTCCTGCCGATCGAATTCGTCCCGAAAGAGCCGGGCAAACCCGTGGTGCTGCGCGGAACGGTCGATGTCGGCGTCTGCAAGGACATCTGCGTGCCCGCGACGCTGGAGCTGAGTGCCACGCTGGAGGGCCCCGGAAGGAAGGATCCGCGCATTGTCGCAGCACTTGCCGCACAGCCCCGCCCCGCGGCCGAGGCGGGGATGACCGCGGTCAGTTGCACGGTCAAGCCGATCCGCGACGGGTTACACGTGACCGCGCGCATCACCCTGCCCGATCAGGGCGGGCGCGAAACCGCACTGATCGAAACCGGCGATCCGCAGATCTGGGTCGGCCCCGGCGAGACCCGGCGCCGGGGCGGCACGCTGATTGCCGGTGCCGATCTGGTTCCGCCCGATGCTGCGCCCTTCGCGCTGGACCGGGCAGGGGTGCGCATCACGGTCCTCGGAAAGCGCGGCGCGGTCGACATCCGGGGCTGCCCCGCATCCTGACGGCAGCTGCGACGCGGGCACGCGCCGCGCGGAATAGCCGCGATATCTGCCGGTTCCTCGCCCGCATGAGGACACCCTCACCTTGCGAGGGCCGGCCGGCGGGCTGAAAAGCGGCGCCTGCCCCGGCCTGCCCCCTGCCCGTCCGGGCCTCGCCCCCCCCGGACGGATCGGGTGTCCGCCAGCGACGCGCGCGATCTGCATCGGGGCGCCCTTCGGCACCGGCCGCCAGGGCCGGGTTCAATGGGGGCGGCGATGTTCCTCGAGCCGCGGCAGGATCTCGACGAAATTGCAGGGTTTGTGCCGATGGTCGAGCTGCTGCGAAAGGATCTCGTCCCAGGCATCGCGGCAGGCGCCGGGGCTGCCGGGCAGCGCGAAGAGATAGGTGCCATGCGCCACGCCCGCGCAGGCGCGCGACTGCACGGCCGAGGTGCCTATCGTTCGCAGCGACACCATGGTGAAAACCGTGCCGAAGGCCTCGATCTCCTTCTCATAGACGTCGCGATGGGCCTC
>JASBUM010000540.1 GCA_030147905.1 Acidimangrovimonas sp. | reverse complement strand
CGTCTCCAGCCCCTCGAGGAAGCAGCAGCAGCGCAATGCGACGTCGCCCAGCCCCGGCCCCAGATCGCGTAGCGCCGCCCCTACCCGCTCGCGTGCTGCACGCGGCCCCTCCGCCGGTCCGCCGCCGGCCCCGAATCCGCCACGGTCGGCTCCGGTCAGGAACCGCTCCCAGTTCTGTGCGACGCGCGGCCCCATCTGGGCGAGTTCGAAATCCTCGCGCAGCCGCTCGGCCGCGGCCACAAGATCGGGCGCCAGGAACGGCTGTCCGTCGCGGTCGCGCCTCCGGGCGAGTGCGGTGATCGGGCTTTCGGCCGCGTTGTAGCGCAGGGAATGCCCCCCGCGCGGCGTGGCACCCGTGCCTTGCGCCGCGTCGTCGCCGACGGCACCGGGCGCGCCCGCGTCGTCCCACGTTCGATGCTGATCGGCGAAGGGGGAGGCCGCCTCCGCCAGCCCGGCCCCCTCGGCGCGTTCACGCTCGAGCATCCGGCGCAGGGCGGCCCGCCCGACCGGGGTGATCCGATATCGCGCGACCCGCCCGGGATGGCTGCAACAGATCCATTCGCGCAGCGCGAAGGCCTGCGCCACATCGCGATCGACCACCCCGGTTCGCACCGCCCGGCCCTCGCCGCAGTCGCGCATCACCACGGCGCGTTCCAGATCCGGCGCAACCGCCAGCAACGCGCCCGGCTCGCTTAGCCGGCGCAGGATCCGACGTGCCTCGCGCAACAGGCGGGCCTCGTCGAAGATCGGGTTCGGGTTCCGAATGGCGGCGGTCATCTCGGGTAGTTCCTTTCCTTGTTGTCGCGCCCTGCCGCCCCGGTACAGGCGCCCGACCCGGTCGAGCGCCTCATCCGTCAGCGGACAGTCGCGGCGGTTTTCGAGCCGGCGCACCTGGCGAAGGATGGTCGAGGGATGGCAGCCCTCGCGCCGCGCGATCGCGCGCAGCGACAGGCCCGCCTCGACATGGTCGATATAGATGCGGAGCGTCCGCGGAATCCGGCCCCCTTCAGCGCCCATGTCGCCGTGTTCGTTCCAGCCGATCCGATTCACCTGCCCTGTCCCATCCGGTTGCGCCGGGGCCGCGCCGCCAGCCTCGACCGGCTACGGCGCAGGGCCCCGGCTGCGGATCATGGTTTATGAAGTCCTAACCATCGCTGAAACGGGCGCACGCTCGGCGAGCCGAATGCGCAACGCGAAGTTGTGTCATGGCAATCCGGGCAACCCAGACGAAATCGCCGCCGCGCCCCGCCGGGGTCGCGCGGTCGACCGAGACAGGAGATGGCCGATGCAGACCCTTCCAACCCAGCCCCGTAACGACGACGGTGCGTATTCCGGTTCGTCGCCTTTCGCGATGCGATGCGGCGCACGGGCCCACATGGCGGATCAGCCGCCGGCGGCGGGGACCCGGCTACGACCGCGGCTGCTGATGGAGGCGGCGCGCCACGGATCCGCCCACTACAGGCGCGAGCGCGATCTCGTGCGGCTCATCGGCCCCACGCCGGCGGTCGAACCCGCCGCCCTGATCGCGCGTCTGCGCGAAAAAGAGGAAATGCTGGAGCAGGACCGGCGAAGCGGCGCGGCCGGTTACCGGCCGTCATACCATATCGCCGTGATGGCCGCGCTCATGGTCGAGCGCGCGGTGGC
>JASBUM010000523.1 GCA_030147905.1 Acidimangrovimonas sp. | reverse complement strand
TGGAGCGCGCGGTAATATTGCTGGGTCGAGATGTCCTGTCCGCCGACCGAACCGATCGAGTTCACCGAGCCGCCGAAATTCGTCACGCCGTAGCCGCCGAGGCCGAAGACGACCATCCCCAGCATCAGCCAGACGAAGATCTGGCCGCCGGTCTTGGCACGGCTCGGCTTCTTCTTCGCCTTGTCCGGCCGTGCGTCCGGCTTCGCCTTCGTGTCCGGCTTGCCCTTGCCCTTCGCCATGCCCAGATCCCCATGCTCGTCACGTCATCTTGCGCCGCTTGTGTAAGGGGAAGCGGGCAGGGGGGCAAGTCGTCAGATCGTGATGGCCGACAGCCGCAGGAACAATGTCTCGATCCCGGCGCGATCGATGTTGGCGAAGGCGATGCGCATCTGGCGCGCGCCCTCGGGGGCGCCGGTGGGCTGGAACATCGTGCCCGGCAGCATCAGGATCGCGGTCTCGGCCAGCAGCCGCTGTGCCAGCAGGTCCGAGGCCAGATCGAAGGGGTGTTCGACATAGGCGAAATAGGCCCCGCAGCCCAGAAGCCGCCATCCGGCGAGGCGCGAAAAGCCCGCCTCCATGGCTGCGCGGCGGGCAAGGATCTCGGCCCGTTCGCCGGCCAGCCAGGGGCCGAGGTTCTCCATCCCCCACAGCGCCGCGCGCTGGCCAAGCTGGTTGGGACAGATCGCGACCGTGTCGAGAAACTTCTCGATCTCGGCCAGCCGGGCGCGACTGGCCACCGCGGCCCCGACCCGGTGCCCGGTCAGCCGGTAGGCCTTGGAGAAGGAATAGAGCTGGATCAGCGTGTCGTCCCATTCGGGATCGGCAAAGAGATCATGCACCGCCCCGCCGCGGCTGTCGAAATCGCGATAGGTCTCGTCGAGGATCAGTGCGATCCCCCGCGCCCTGGCCAGTTCCAGAAATCCGCGCACGACCGCGGCCGGATATTCGGCCCCCGAGGGGTTGTTCGGACTGACCAGAACGATCGCGCGGGTGCGGGGCCCGATCAGCGCAGCCGCCCGCTCCGGGTCGGGCACCATGTCGGCCCCGCAAGGCAGCGGCACGGCCCTTACCCCCGCCATGTCGAGCCACATCTTGTGATTGAAATACCACGGCACCGGCAGGATCACCTCGTCTCCCGGTCCGGCCAGCGTGGCCAGCGCGGCGCAGAACGCCTGATTGCAGCCCGACGTGATGGCCACCTGATCGGTAGAGACCAGCCCGCCATAGGCTGCCGACCAACGTTGCGCCACCGCCGCGCGCAGCTCCGCCAGTCCGAGCACCGGGCCATAGAGATGCGCCTGCGGGTCTTCCAGCGCGGCGCGGGCGATCGCGGCGCGGAGCGGTTCGGGTGGCGGATCGACGGGTGCGGCCTGGCTCACGTTGATCAGGTCAAGCCCGTCCGGCCGCGGCGTTTCGGCCAGCCATCGCCGCGCCTCCATCACCGGCGGCGCGAAGGTCGCGGCCATGCCGGGGTTGAGCGGAACGGGCCGCGCATCGACCGGGCCGGAGGGCAGCCGGGGCGCCGCCGCCGATCCGGCAGAATCCCTGTGTGCGGACATCGGGTCCGCCGGATCGCTGCGCCGCTCTTGCGCTGTGGATGGTTCGGCGGGGGTCGGGTTCAGGGACATCG
>JASBUM010000504.1 GCA_030147905.1 Acidimangrovimonas sp. | reverse complement strand
GGGCATGCCGCGGGCGGGGTCAACCCAGGGCGTAACCGGCGCCGCGCACCGTCCTGACCGGGTCGCTGCCGCCATATTGGCAAAGTGCCTTGCGCAGGCGCCCGATATGGACGTCGACCGTGCGCGTGTCGACATAGATGTCGCGTCCCCAGACCCGGTCGAGCAGCTGCTCGCGGCTCCAGACCCGGCCCGGCTTTTCCATGAAGGTCGCAAGCAGGCGAAACTCGGTCGGTCCGAGCTTGAGCGTCCGGTCCCCGCGATAGACGCGATGGCTTTCGGCATCGAGCCTGATATCGCCATAGGACAGCGTCTCGCCCACCGACGCCGGCCGGACCCGGCGAAGCTGCGCGCGCACCCGCGCCATCAGTTCGACCAGGGAATAGGGCTTGACCACGTAGTCGTCGGCGCCCGTTTCCAGCCCGCGCACGCGATCGACCTCTTCCGAGCGGGCGGAGAGCATGATGATCGGCACCGCGCGGGTTTCGGGGCGCGACTTGATCTGGCGGCAGACCTCGATTCCGGAGACGTTCGGCAGCATCCAGTCCAGAACGATCAGATCCGGCGCCGCCTCCCTGACAAGAAGCAGCGCCTCCTCCCCGTTTTCGGCACGCAAGACCTCGAAGCCCTCGGCCTCGAGGTTGTAGGCCAGAACCTCACGCTGGGCAGGTTCATCCTCGACCACGAGGACGCTTGGCTGTTCTCCCTGCATCGTCAGGCCGCCCCCCCGTCCGGCTGCGGATCCCCGCGATGGGGATCGGCGGTGCCGTCGGGATGGACGAAGGCCGTGTCGTCGCCCTTGGGCCGCGTCTCGTCAGGCAGCGCGCCGGTGACCATGTAGATCACCTGCTCGGCGATGGCGGTGGCATGGTCGCCCATCCGCTCGATGTTCTTGGCGATGAAGTGCAGATGCATGCAGGCGGTGATGTTGCGGGGATCCTCCATCATGTGGGTGAGGAACTCGCGAAACAGGGCGTTGTACATCTGGTCGACGTCCTGATCGCGCAGCCGCACCTCGCCGGCGAGTTCCACGTCGCGCTGGACATAGGCGTCAAGCGCGTCCTTGAGCATCACCTGCACCGCATTGGCCATCCGCCGGATGGCGCCGCCGGCGCCCGAGATCGGGGCCATCTGCGCCAGCACCGTGGAACGCTTGGCCATGTTCTTGGCGTAATCGCCGACACGTTCGAGATTGGCCGAGATCTTCATCACCGAAAGGACCGTGCGCAGGTCCGATGCGGCGGGCGCACGCAACGCGATCAGCCGCGCGGCCTCGGTGTTGATCTCCTCCTCGAGGCGGTCGATCCGCTTGTCGTTCCGTCGCACCCGTTCGGCGAGTTCCTCGTCGCGGGAATCGAGCGCCTGCGACGCTTCGAGGATCGCCGTCTCGACCATGCCGCCCATCTTCATGATGAGCGCCTGGATCGTCTCCAGGTCGTCATCGAATATCCGCAGGGTATGGGCATTGGTCATTCTCATCTCCATCCTGCCGGCACCGGCCGGTCGCTTCATCGCCGCGCCGTGCCGCGCGGTGCCTGTCCGCCGGGCGGCACCGCCACGTCCCTGCCGCAGGCCTTCCCCACCAGCTAGCCACAAAGCCGGCAGCGGCGCAACGCGGCGGCCGCGACAAGCCGCCCGGGCGGACAGCACGGCCGCGACGCCAACCCCGAAGCCAGCCTTAGGTTTCGCCCGCCACGATCATGTGACATTCATGTTTCACTTTCATGACAGGCCGCATCCAATCTTCCGAATGCGGCCGCGCAGGCCCCCGGTCGCGCACCCCGGTCGCGCACCGCCGCCCCGGCGTCAGCCCGCCGGCAGCACGACCGAAAAGCGGCTGCCCTGACCGCGCGCGCTCTCGATCCGGAAGCGGCCGCGGTGACGGTTCACGATATGCTTGACGATCGCAAGCCCCAGCCCGGTGCCGCCCTTCTCGCGCGAGCGGTGGTTGTCGACGCGATAGAAGCGCTCGGTCAGACGCGGGATATGGACCGCATCGATTCCCTCGCCGCGATCGATCACCTCGATGCGCACCGCCGCCGCCCGCAGCGCCGGATCCCGCGCCTCCTGACCGAGCCGGATTGTCACGCGCTGGCCGGCACCGCCGTATTTGATCGCGTTCTCGACCAGATTGTGAAAGACCTGCGTCAGCTGATCGGCATCGCCCGCGACCCACAACGGCTCTGCGCCGCCCTCAAGTTCGAGCCTGACCGCGGCCGCCTCGGCCATCGGACGCAGCGCGTTGAGCGTGGCCGCCACCAGCCGCACGACATCGAGACGATCGGTCGGGCGTACACGCTCGTCGGCCTCCACCCGGCTGAGCGAGAGCAGGTCCTGCACCAGCCGGTTCATGCGTCCCGCCTCATGCTCCATGATCGTCAGAAAGCGGTCGCGCGCGGCGGCATCGTCGCGGGCCGCGCCCTTGAGCGTCTCGATGAAGCCCAGAAGCGCAGTCAGCGGCGTGCGCAGTTCATGGCTGACATTGGCGACGAAATCGCGCCGCATCTGGCCTACCTGCTCTCGGTCGCTCATGTCCTCGAAGCTGACCAGCGCGCCGCCCGGCTCGACGGCGCTGACGATCACCCGCCAACTCGCCTCGCGGGCGATGTCGGTGGTCAGGTGGCGCGCCTCGGC
>JASBUM010000468.1 GCA_030147905.1 Acidimangrovimonas sp. | reverse complement strand
TCGCTTGTGGCCTTCCAGATCAGGAACATGCCGCCGGCCAGCAAGATGACGTCGCGCCAGGTCAGACCAAAGCTGCGTATCGTCACAAAGGGTTTCGTCAGCGTCATGATCCAGGTGATCGAGAACAGCAGCGCCACGCGCAGGATCAGCGCACCCGCGAGGCCCAGCACCCGCGCCCGCTTCCGCTGATCGGCCGGAAGCTTGGCGGCGACGATCGAGATGAAGATGACGTTGTCGACGCCAAGGACGATTTCCAGAACGGTAAGCGTCAGGAATGACGCCCAGACGGCGGGGTCGAGGAGAAGTTCGAACATCGCTAAATCACTCCACTTGTCACTGATGGAACCGCGCGCGGCCGCGCGACGGCGGCATCCCCGCCGAGGTTCCGGCCCGGTCGTGGCGCGGGCGGCGGACGCCGCCCGCCCGCCCTTCGATTGCCGGGGGAGGCGGCATACGGGTCTTCGCTTCGTGTGCCACCGGCTGCGTCCGGCCGAGAGGTGTCAGGCCGGGCGGCAGCGGGCCCGGACGCGGCGGGCGCGACGGCATCCGGGCGCTCCGTCGCCGGAGAGCCTGCCGCGGATCGGCCCCTGCCGGCCGGGCGGACGGCCGAGATGCGCGCATGACGACGGCGGGCAGGGTGACGGCAGGCCTGACGAGGACGGGCATGACAAGGACAGGCATGACAAGGACGGGCATGGCGAGGGCGGGCATGACAGCTCCTGACCGGAATCGTGAAACGCGATCCGTCCGGCGGGCCGGGCGGGCCGGGCGCGTGAACCTCCGGCTTAGCCGATCCCGGCTGCGCAAGCCAGCCACGGCGGCCGGGCAACGGAAGCGCGGGGCGCGCGATATGTGTGCGGACCATCCGGCGGGCTTGTAGCCCGGACCGGAAGGCAAGATGCCACCGGTACGCCGGGGCGGCCCTTCCCCCCAAATAAATCGCCGGCTGCGCCGCCGCCATGGACGCACCGGTGCGCCCCGTGGATCCGCGGGGCCGACAGGCAGGTCCACGACGCAAGTCAGGCACGGGGGCCCGACAGGCGGGCATGGCGTCCGGGTTCGGGACATGCGCCCCCCCGTTCGCCCCCATTCGCGCCCCGCCCGCCCGCGGACGCGCGCGCCGGGCGGCCGTCCGCATGCGTCGGTCGCCGGCGCCGCCTCGCGGCCTGCGCGCTATTCCAGTTCGATCAGAAGATCCTTGGCGTCGATCTGGGCGCCGGGTGCCACGTGCACCCGCCGCACGGTCGCCTCGCGCTCGGCATGAATCCCGGTCTCCATCTTCATCGCCTCGATCGTCAGCAGCAGATCGCCTACCGATATCTTCTGGCCCGCACCCACGGCGAGCGTGGCCACCACGCCCGGCATCGGCGCGCCGATATGATCGGGATTGCCCTCTTCCGCCTTGGGTCTCGCGGCCGTCTTGGCCTTGATCTTGCGGTTCGGCACCCGGATCACCCGCGGCTGGCCGTTCAGTTCGAAGAAGACGCGCACATCGCCGTCGTCGTTGGTCTCGCTCACCGCCTGGAGACGGATTTCCAGCGTCTTGCCCGGATCGATCTCGACCGAGATCTCCTCGCCCGGTTCCATCCCGTAGAAGAAGGCGCGGGTGGGCAGGGTGCGCACCGGCCCGTATTGCCGATGCCGCCCCATATAGTCGAGAAAGACCTTCGGATACATCAGGTAGCCGTTGAGGTCCTCGTCATCGACGCGCAGGCCGTTCAGTGCCTCGGAGAGTTCCTTGCGGGTCTTCTCCAGATCGACAGGCTCGAGCAGCGCACCGGGGCGTTCGGTCAACGGAGCCTCACCCTTGAGCACCTTGCGCTGAAGCGCCACCGGCCAGCCGCCGGGGGGCTGGCCGATCTTGCCGCGCATCAGGTCCACCACCGAATCGGGGAAGGACAGCTCGACCCGCGGATCCTCGACCTCGGCGCGGGTCAGGCCCTGCGCCACCATCATCAGCGCCATGTCGCCCACGACCTTGGATGAGGGCGTGACCTTGACAATATCGCCGAACATCCGGTTCACGTCGGCGTAGGTCTGCGCGATCTCGTGCCAGCGGTCCTCCAGCCCCAGCGACCGGGCCTGGGCCTTGAGATTGGTGAACTGGCCGCCGGGCATCTCGTGCAGGTAGACTTCGGACGCGGGCGCGGGCAGGCCGCTTTCGAAGGCGGCATACTGGACGCGCACCTTCTCCCAGTAGTTGGAGATCGCGCGGATCGCGGCGATATCCAGCCCGGTGTCGCGCTCGGTATGGTGCAGCGCCTCGACGATCGAGCCCAGGCAGGGCTGCGAAGTGCCGCCCGAGAAGGCGTCCATGGCGGCATCGACCGCGTCCACGCCGGCCTCGGCCGCCGCCAGCACCGTCGCGCCGCCGCTCCCCGAGGTGTCGTGGGTGTGGAAGTGGATCGGCAGGCCGACCTCCTGCTTCAGCGCCCGGATCAGCGCCCGCGCGGCGGCCGGCTTCATCAGCCCGGCCATGTCCTTCAGTCCCAGGACATGGGCGCCCGCGGTCTTCAGTTCCTGCCCGAGGTCGAGGTAATATTTCAGGTCGTACTTGGACCGCTCGGGGTCGAGCATGTCGGCGGTGTAGCAGATCGTGCCTTCGCAGATCTTGCCCGAGTCGACGACCGCATCCATGGCCACGCGCATGTTCTCGACCCAGTTGAGGCTGTCGAAGACGCGGAAGACATCGATGCCGGTGCGCGCGGCCTGCGCGACGAAGCTTTGCACCACGTTGTCGGGATAATTGGTGTAACCCACGCCGTTCGAGGCACGCAGCAGCATCTGCGTCATGACGTTGGGCAGGCGTTCGCGGATGTCGCGCAGCCGCTGCCACGGGCATTCCTGCAAGAAGCGATAGGCCACGTCGAAGGTCGCGCCGCCCCAGCATTCGATGCTGAACAGCCCCGGCAGATTGGCCGCATAGGTCGGCGTCACCCGGATCATGTCGATCGAGCGCATGCGGGTTGCGAGCAGGCTTTGATGGCCATCGCGCATGGTGGTGTCGGTGATCAGCAGGCGCTGCTCGGCCGCCATCCAGTCGGCGACTGCCTTGGGGCCCTTCTGTTCAAGCAGGTTGCGCGTGCCCAGCGCGGGTTCTGCCGTCGGTGCGGGCGGACGGGGGGTGCGCGCCTCGGCCGGGGGCCGGGGACGCTCGGCGGTCTCGGGATGTCCGTTGACCGTGATGTCGGCGAGATAGGTCAGGATCTTCGTCGCCCGGTCGCGCCGCTTGCGGAAGTTGAACAGCTCGGGCGTCGTGTCGATGAATTTCGTCGTGTAGGAATTGTCGAGAAACGTCGGGTGCTTGAGCAGGTTCTCGACGAAGGCGATGTTGGTCGAGACACCGCGCACGCGGAATTCGCGCAAGGCCCGGTCCATCCGCGCGATCGCGGCCTCGGGCGTCTGGGCCCAGGCGGTGACCTTGACCAGGAGCGAATCGTAATAGCGGGTGATGACCGAACCCGCATAGGCGGTGCCGCCATCCAGCCGGATGCCCATGCCGGTGGCCGAGCGATAGGCGGTGATGCGGCCGTAATCGGGGATGAAGTTGTTCTGCGGATCCTCGGTCGTGACCCGGCATTGCAGCGCATGACCCGAGAGCGTGATCGCTTCCTGATCCGGCGCGCCGGTCGCCTCGGCCAGACTCTTGCCCTCGGCGATCAGGATCTGCGCGCGGACGATGTCGATGCCGGTCACCTCCTCGGTGACGGTATGTTCGACCTGAACGCGGGGATTGACCTCGATGAAGTAGAAGTTGCCGCTGTCCATATCCATCAGGAACTCGACCGTGCCGGCGTTCTGATAGCCCACGGCGCGGCCGATC
>JASBUM010000466.1 GCA_030147905.1 Acidimangrovimonas sp. | reverse complement strand
CATCGGCCGTCCATAGACCGGCCGCGGTGTCGGGATCGAGGCATTGGGATCGCCCATCTGCGCCAAAGCGATGGTGCCGCCGACCAGAACCATCTCGGGCTTGACCCCGAAGAAGGCGGGATCCCACAGCACGAGATCGGCGCGCTTGCCCGCCTCGACCGACCCGACATGGGCGGCGATGCCATGGGCGAGTGCCGGGTTGATCGTGTATTTGGCGATGTAGCGGCGGACGCGCAGGTTGTCGTTCTCGCCCTGCTCGCCATCGAGCCGGCCGCGCTGGCGGCGCATCTTGTGGGCGGTCTGCCAGGTGCGGATGATGACCTCTCCCACCCGCCCCATCGCCTGGCTGTCCGAAGATATGATCGAAAACGCGCCCATGTCGTGCAGGATATCCTCGGCGGCGATGGTCTCGCGCCGGATCCGGCTTTCGGCAAAGGCGACATCTTCGGGAATGGCACGGTCGAGATGGTGGCATACCATCAACATGTCGAGATGTTCCTCGATGGTGTTGACGGTATAGGGCATGGTCGGGTTGGTCGAGGACGGGATCACATTCGGCGCGCCGACGATGCGGATGATATCGGGGGCATGGCCGCCACCGGCACCCTCGGTATGATAGGCATGGATGGTGCGGCCCTTGAAAGCGGCGAGCGTGCTTTCGACGAAACCGGATTCGTTGAGCGTGTCGGTATGGATCATCACCTGCACGTCGAGCGCATCGGCGACGTTCAGGCAATTGTCGATCGCCGCGGGCGTGGTGCCCCAATCCTCGTGCAGCTTCAGCGCGCAGGCCCCGGCCCGCACCTGTTCCTCAAGCGCGTCCGGCAGGCTCGCATTGCCCTTGCCGGCAAAGCCGAGATTGACCGGAAACGCGTCACCCGCCTGCAACATGCGGCCAAGGTGCCACGGCCCCGGCGTGCAGGTGGTGGCCAGCGTGCCGTGGGCCGGGCCGGTGCCGCCGCCGAGCATGGTGGTGATACCCGAATGCAGCGCATCCTCGATCTGCTGGGGGGCGATGAAATGGATATGCGCGTCGATCCCGCCCGCGGTCAGACTCCGCCCCTCGCCGGCGATGATCTCGGTGCCCGGCCCGATGACGATATCGACGCCGGGCTGGGTGTCGGGATTGCCGGCCTTGCCGATCGCCGCGATCCGCCCGTCGCGCAGCGCCACATCGGCCTTGTAGATCCCGGTCCAGTCAAGGATCAGCGCATTGGTGATGACGGTATCGGCCGCGCCCGCCGCGCGGCTCGTCTGGCTTTGGCCCATGCCGTCGCGGATCACCTTGCCGCCGCCGAATTTCACCTCTTCGCCATATTGGGTGAGGTCGCGCTCGACCTCGACGATCAGATCGGTATCGGCCAGGCGGACCAGATCGCCGGTGGTCGGCCCGTACATATCGGCATAGGCGGCGCGAGAGATATTGACGGGCATGGTGTTTTCCTGACTGGGCCGGATGGCGCGGCGGGGCGGGTGGCCAGGATCTTGCGCCCGGCACAGCGAACAATGTGCAGCCGCGACGGACGGCCGCCGGACGGAGGGACGCCACGCGGGCAGATCTGGGGCGGGCAGATACGGGGCGGGCGCGGCATCAGCGGCGGGGCGTGCGCGGCGGCTGGGACTTCGATCCGCGGCGCGAGCGGGCGGCGGCCCGCCTGTCGCGACCGGCGCCCTTGTCGGAATCGCGCGAAGGCCGATGACCGGCGGTTTCCAGGGCGGAATCCACGGCCGAGCGCGCAGCCGCCGTCTTGTCCGTATCTGCCTTGGCCCCGCTCGCCTTGTCGGGGCTTGCCTTGTCCGATTGCCCGTCGCCGGCCTTTGCCTCGTTCGAACTCGTCTTGTCAGCGTCGGCCCTGGCCGCGCTCGCCTTGTCGGCGGCCGCCTTGTCCGATTGCCCGTCGCCGGCCTTTGCCTCGTTCGGGCTCGTCTTGTCAGCGTCGGCCCTGGCCGCGCTCGCCTTGTCGGCGGCCGCCTTGTCGGGGCTCGCCTTGTCGGGGGTCGTCTCCCTCGCCGACGCTCGCCTTGTCGACGCTCTGTCAGGCGGCGCATCCGCAGCCGAACGCTTGGGTTCCGGCGATGCGTCGCGACCGCGCGCTGCATCCGCTGATGCGTCCGCGGCGGCCCCATCGCCCGCCTCGGCCGCGGTTCCGGCGCCTGTTGTCCGCTGCTGCTTGCCACCGTCCCGCGCGCCCGACGCGCTCCGGCC
>JASBUM010000464.1 GCA_030147905.1 Acidimangrovimonas sp. | reverse complement strand
GGACGTGACCGTGCAGGCGCAGGTTCTGGACCTGCTGCGCGAGCTGCGCAAGGAGCACGGGTCTTCCATCGTGCTGATCACCCACGACATGGGGGTGGTGGCCGAAATGGCCGACCGGGTCATGGTGATGTATGCCGGCCGTGTCGTCGAAAGCGGCGAGATGGCCCAGATCTTCGACGACCCCTGGCACCCCTATACCTGGGGCCTGATGAATTCGATCCCGCCGCTGCACGGCGAGCGTCCGCACCGTCTGATCTCGATCCCCGGCACGCCGCCGACGCCGCGCGACATCCCCGCCGGCTGTGCCTTCGCGCCCCGTTGCCGCGCCCGGCTGGAGATCTGTTCGCAGATGCCGCCGCGGCAGGGTCAGGGTCGCCACAGCGCCCTGTGCTTCATCGACGCCGAGCAACGTCCGGCGATCCGCGACACGCTGTGGGTCCGCGAAGGAGAGACGGCATGACTGCCCCGACCGCCGAAGCCGCGCGCCCCCTGCTCGAGGCGCGCCATCTGACCAAGACCTTCACCGTCGGCAAGACCTTCGTCCCCGGCAGTGGCAAGCCCCTTTACGCGGTCGACGACATTTCCCTCGAGGTCCGGCGCGGAGAAACCCTCGGGCTGGTCGGCGAATCGGGTTCGGGCAAATCGACGCTTGGCCGCTGCCTGACGCGGCTGTACGACATCACCTCGGGCGCGCTGGAATTCGACGGCCGCGACATCGCGCGGCTGGGACAGGCGCGGTTGCGCCCGGTCCGGCGCCGGATGCAGATGATCTTCCAGGACCCTTCCGCCTCGCTCAACCCGCGGCGGCGGGTGCGCGACATCCTTTCGGAGCCGATGGTGGTCCACAAGCTGCGCGCGGGACGCGACGTCGAGCGTCGGCTGGAGGAGCTGATGGATGTGGTCGGGTTGCCCGCGGCCTATCTCAGCCGCTTCCCGCATGAATTCTCCGGCGGTCAGCGCCAGCGGATCGGGATCGCGCGCGCGCTGGTGATGGAGCCCGAACTGATCGTCGCCGACGAGCCGGTCTCGGCGCTCGACGTGTCGGTGCAGGCGCAGATCGTGAACCTTTTCGCCGATCTGCGCGAACGTTTCTCGCTGACCTATGTGTTCATCGCGCACGATCTGGGAGTGGTGCGGCAGATATCGACCCGGGTGGCGGTGATGTATCTGGGCACGATCGTCGAGGACGGCCCCTCGGACGAGGTCTTCGCCGCGCCCGCCCATCCCTATACGCAGGCGCTTCTGTCCGCCATACCGGTGCCCAGCGCGGATCGGGCGGCACGACGCGAGCGGATCATCCTGCAAGGAGAGATCCCGAGCCCGCTCAATCCACCCAAAGGCTGCAAGTTCTCCACCCGCTGTCCCTTCGCGCAGGATCGCTGCCGCACCGAACGCCCCGTGCTGAACCCTTTGGGCGGCGGTCGAAAGGCGGCCTGTCACTTCCCCCTTGCCGGGGCGGCGGTGCAGGGCGCATAGTCGCTTTCGACGGCGGAAGCGGTAAAGCGGGCGGAATCGGCAAGGTGGGCCTGCCGACGGGTGCGTCATCGGGCGCGGTACGACGGGAACAGGCCCATGCCCGCTGCGGCGGTCGCGCGCGACGGCGGCGGCGCTTCGTATCGCGCGACCGGCCTTCCCGGCGGCAGGTCACATCGCCGGGCCGCTTCGCAGTGCTTCCCCACCGCCGGCGGCCGGGCTCCGGACGCGGAAGACCGGCCATGGCTCACTGTCTCCGAGACCGCAGGCGCCACCGGTCGGATCGAAATCGAAGGCCGCGCCGCGGGCCAGATCCCGAACGATCCGCGATGTCAGGATGGCGTGGTTCGCGGCGCTTTCGGCAAGATGGGTCGCGACCTCAAGCGTCGCGCCGCACGAATGCGCGCCCTCTGGGGCCCCGTCCGGCGCGGTCTGGACCGGATGCATGAGGATGGGCCCGGTGTGGATGCCAAGCCGCAGCGGCTGGCCGTGCAGGGCAAAGGCGCCCAGCACGGTTTGTGCGAATGCCACTGCGCGGGTCGGCCGGTCGAAGGCCGCGGCCAGTCGTGCGCCGCGCGGGACGATCAGCGCGCGTCCGCGGTAACGTGTCATGGCCGCGCGCAGGACCAGCGCGCGATCGAAGCTTGTCTGGTTGCCGGCCGGTGGCGGTGCGCCGTCGCCCGGCGCGGGATCGAAGACCGCGACGACAAGCGTCACCAGCGTGCTGTCCTGTTCTGGCGGCGCGCCCCCTCCGGCAAGGAAGTCTCCGATGTCGGCCAGGACCGCGTCGGCCGTCTCGCCGAGGAACGGCAGGTGGTCGAGTCCGTCGTATTCGATCAGCCGGGCACCGGGAATACCTGCCGCCAGTTCGCGCGAGCCGCCGACATCGATCATCCGGTCGTGGGTCCGGTGCATGACCAGGGTCGGCACATGCACGGCCGGCAGCATCGCCGCGATATCGATCCGGCTGTTCATCCGCATCAGCGACAGCGCGGCACCGGGGGTTGCGCCGAAACGTTCGAACTTGCCCCACAGCTTGCGCTGCACCGGGTCGATCGCCATGCTGTGCGCCGAGAACAGGAAGGTTCCGCCCGCCCCCCAGTCGGTCTCGATATATCGGATCCATTCGTCCAGTGTGGCGCCGTCCGGGCACCATGAGGCGAACCTGGCGAAGCCGCCCCAGAGCAGCAGCCCCTGGGTGCGATCGGGGTATTTCGCGGCGAAGACGGCAGCAAGGGGGCAGCCGTCTCCCAACCCAAGCACGAAGGCCTGCTCGAAGCCGGCCGCATCCATCACCGCGCGCAGGTCGTCGGTGCGCTCTTCGATGTCCTGGATGTCGGTCACCGGATCGGACATGCCGGTGCCCCGCTTGTCGAAGATCGCCACGGTCGCGAATTCGCCCAGCCGCCCCATCCACGAATTGGCCGGCGGAAATTCCCATACGCGCCCGATGTTGGACACGAAGGCGGGGACATAGACGAGCCTGGCCGGGCCGTTGCCGTAGCATTGATAGGCGACATGGACCGATCCGCTTCTGGCATAATGTACCTCGGGCGTCGGGTAGGGCGCGAGGCCGGGGGGCATCGCCGGCAGTCGGCCGGGCGCGGCGGCGGGCGTCGGCACGTCCTCGGCCGAGACAGGGCGCGGCGGTTCCTCATCGACCAGTACCTCGCCCACGAAACGGAAGCCTCGCCCGTGGATGGTACGGATCGCCCGTTGGGACTTGCCGTCGTCGCCAATCAGCCTTCGTGCCGCCTTGACGCGACTGGACAGCGCCGCGTCGCCGACAATGCGTCCCTTCCAGACCGCGTCAAGGATTTCGTCCCGCGTGACCACGCGGTCGCGGTTGCGCAGCAGGCAGATCAGCAGATCCAGAACCTGCGGCTCGGCGGCAAGGCAGTGCCTGCCCTGGCGGACCTCGAAACGGGCGGCATCGATACGGTAATCCTCGAAAACGAAAATCATGGTGCAGCCTGGAATCGCTACGATCGGCATGTTGTGAAAGATGCGTCCGCGGAGTCGGCGTGAAGCGGGGGCCTGCTGAATGACGCGATGTTAATAATCCGAAATGGATGGTCAAGCATTTTTTCGGATATCTCCAGCCTTTCTTCATGCCGTCTCCAAGCGCGGCGCGCATCGGCTGCGCAGGATGAAGCTGCGCAACCGGTGCCTGCCCGTCGTGATTGACCGGCCAGGGGCCGATGCGGCAGCGGCGTTGCGTCCGGCAGGGACGACAGGGGCAGGGGGAAGCAGATGGCCCGTATGAGTGACACGACCAGGCTTTCGATCAGCGTCTTCATCGGTACGATCTTGGTATTGAGTATCGCGATCCAGGCCTTCGACAGGTTTCGCCCGGCCGTGGCTGGCGGCATGTTCGCCGCCAGCCTGCTGCTGGCGGTCGGCGGCCCGATCTACCTGTATCTGCG
>JASBUM010000460.1 GCA_030147905.1 Acidimangrovimonas sp. | reverse complement strand
ACTGCCGGAACGGGCGCTGTGGACGGGTCTGCCGCGCGGCCGGCGGGCGTGCCGGAAACGCTCTTGCGTCTCCAGCTTGCCGATATCCAGTCGCGGCTTGCCGCCCTGGCGCAGCAGGAGCGGGCCATTCGCGACCGGATCTCCGCGCTTGATGCGCGGCTGGCCAGGATTCCCGATCATGCGCTGGTTCTCGACGATCTGATGCGCAGCCAGGCGGGGCTGCGGACACAGCTTGCCGCCGCCGAAGCGAACCGGGCGCGCGCCGAGGCCGCGCTGCGTGCCGACAGCGGCGCGGCCGGGCCTCATCTGGTGGTCACGGAATGGCCCGCGGTGCCGGAGCATCCGGTACGTCCGCACCGGATGCGCATCGCGGCCCTCGGCGGTTTCGCGGCGCTGCTGGCCGGTCTGGCGGTGGTCGCGCTTCTGGAGATGGGCAACCGCACGATCCGCCGGCCGTCGGAACTGGTCAGGATGCTGGGCGTGACGCCGATCGCGAGCCTGCCGCGGCTGGAGGCACCCGCACCGCGCAGGCGGGGGGCGGCGGCGGTCTTCGGTCTGGCCTGCGTCGTCCTGGTGCTGCCGCTGGCGCTATGGCTCGTCGAGCGGGGCGAGGCCCCGGTGCTGGCGGCGGCACGTCAACTGGCAGTCGGTCTCGGTATACGCGTCTAGCGCAAGAACAGGAGTGGCAAGGATGGAAAGATTGCAGATGGCGATGGAGAAGGCCCGCGCGCATCGCAGCGGCCTGGGCGAGGCGTTGATGCGCTCGGCAGCGCTCGACCCGCCCCCCCTTGCCACGCGCGAGACGCGCTGGCAGGGCCTCGAGCCGATCGAGACCTACCGCGCGGTGATGGAGAGAAACCGTGTCGTCACTTATGTCGGCGGGGCCGAATCGGCGCCCTACGACCTCCTGCGCACGCGCATCCTGCAACAGGCGCGCGAACATCAATGGCGCCGCATCGCGCTGGTCTCGCCGGAGGCGGGCAGCGGAAAGACAACGACGGCGGCCAATCTCGCCTTCTGTTTCGCGCGCCAGCGGGAATCGAAGACCTTGGTGATCGACCTCGATCTTCGCCGCCCCGGTCTGGCCGGGGTGTTGGGACAGACCTGCCGCAGCAGCATGGCCGATGTTCTGGAGGGCCGGCATCTGTTCGCCGACGTGGCGCGGCGCTATGGCGACAATCTGGCGTTCGGACTGGGCGGCGAAGCGACGCTGCATTCGGCCGAGCTTTTGCAAAGCCGCCGCGCCGCCGGGGTGCTTGATCATGTGGACAAGACCTTCGTGCCCGACATCACCCTTTACGACCTGCCGCCGATGGCCGGATCAGACGATGCCCTGGCGTTCCTGCGCAACGTCGACTGCGCGCTGATGATCGTCGAGGCCGAGCGGACGCCGCTGGCGCGCATCGATAAGGCCGAGCGGCAGCTGGCCGAACTGACCGAGGTGATGGGGATCGTGCTCAACAAATGCCGCCATGCCGACGAACCGCCCGGCCCGTCCCGTGCCGCGTGACAGGCGGCGGCCCCCGGCCCCGATCGGCGCCGGTACAGGCGGGGCGGCCGGCGGTGGCGGTTCGTTGGCGCGGCCTGCATCCCCCCAAACACCGGTCGCGGCTGTCATCATCCCGCATTTCCGCGATCACGCGCGGCTGCGGCTCTGTCTGCGTGGCCTGTCACGCCAGCCCGAGACCGCGATGGTCGAGATCATCGTGGTCGATGACGGCTCTCCCGAAGGGACGGGCGGGCTTGCGGTCGAATTTCCCGATGTGCGCTTCCTGACCTCGCCTCATGCGGGGGCCGCCGCGGCGCGCAACATCGCGGTCAACGCCAGTCGCGCGCGGTTTCTGTTCTTCATCGACGCGGATTGCCGGCCGGCGGCCGACTGGCTTCGCGCCGGGCTGGCGGTCGCGCCGCTTGCCGATGTGACCGGCGGGCGCGTCGATCTGTTCGACGAAGGCGGCAGCGCATCGCGAACCGGCGCCCAGGCCTATGAGACGCTCTTTGCCTTCGACTGTCGCCGCTATGTCGAACGGTGCGGCTTTGCCGTCACCGCCAATCTGGTTACGCGCCGGGACGTCTTCGACCGCGTCGGGCCGTTCCGCAGCGGCTTGGCCGAGGATCGCGACTGGTG
>JASBUM010000458.1 GCA_030147905.1 Acidimangrovimonas sp. | reverse complement strand
CGCATCACACAATTCGGTGCTCAGCGCCGTGGCTAGCAGATCCTCGCGGCCGTCGCGGGCGGCCTTCTCGAAGGCATCGGGCAGCCAGTCGGGGATGCGCGCGCCGCAGCGGGCGGCGAATTTGCGCACGCCCGCCCAGTTTCCGATCGGCAGGATGCCGGGGATGATCGGGGCGTCGATCCCCGCCTTTTCGCAGGCATCGCGGAACCGGAAGAAGGTTTCGGGCTCGAAGAAGAACTGGGTGATGGCGGCGCTGGCACCGGCGTCGATCTTGCGCTTGAGCCAGGTGACATCGGCCAATGAACCCGCCGCCTCCGGATGGGGGTCGGGATAGGCGCCGACGCGGATGTCGAACTGCCCGGTCTCGGCCAGCGCCGACACCAGCTCGACCGAATCGGCAAAGCCGTCGGCGTGGGGGGCGAAGGGTGCGCCGTCGGGCATGTCGCCGCGCAGCGCCACAAGGTCGGTCACACCGGCCGCGGCATATTCGCGGGCAATGGCAAGCGTCTCTTCGCGGCTGGCCTGCACGCAGGTCAGATGGGCCGCGACGCGCAGTCCGGTCGCCTTGCCGATCGTCGTCACCGCCTCGTGGGTGAGTTTGCGCGTCGTGCCGCCGGCGCCGTAGGTGACGGAGACGAAGCCGGGCTTCAGCGGGGCGAGAAGCTGGATCGTCTCCCACAGGTGAAAGCTCGCCTCAAGGGACCGGGGCGGGAAGAACTCGAAGGAAATGCGCGGGCGCGTCATCGGAATCTCCTGATTTCGAACCTTGTCGCAGATCTCTGCATGTGAGACAAATTCATAATCCTCAAGAAAGATATGAAGTTTATCGCAAGATGCATCTCGAATTCCGTCACCTTCGCTCGATCCGTGCCATTCATGAGGCCGGGGGGCTGGCCCGCGCCGCCGAGCAGCTTCACATGACGCAATCGGCTTTGTCGCATCAGATCAAGGGCCTGGAGGAACAGGCGGGGGTCGAGCTTTTCGTGCGCCGCTCCAAGCCGTTGAAGCTGTCTGCGGCGGGCGTGCGGCTCCTGCGTCTGGCCGAGCGGATCCTGCCGGAGATCGATGCGCTGGGCGAGGAGTTCCGCGCCCTGCGCGCCGGCAAGACCGGCCGGCTGCATATCGCCATCGAATGCCACGCCTGTTTCGAGTGGCTGTTCCCGGTGCTCGAGCTTTTTCGCCGGGCGTGGCCCGAGGTCGATGTGGACATCCGCGCGGGCCTTGCCTTCGACGCGCTTCCCGCGCTGATGCGCGAGGAGGTGGATCTGGTGATCTCCTCCGACCCCGAGCCGCTCGACGGTGTGGTGTTCAATCCCCTGTTCGACTACGAGCCGCTGTTCGTGGCCTCGGTGCACAACCCGCTCGCCGCCAAGGCCCATATCGAGGCCGAGGATTTCCGCGACCAGTTGCTGATCACCTATCCGGTGCCGCGCAGCCGTCTGGATATCTTCACCGAGCTTCTGACGCCCGCGCGCGTCGAGCCGCGCGCACTGCGCCCGGTCGAGCTGACGGCGGTGATCCTGATGCTCGTCGCCTCGAATCGCGGCGTGTCGGTCCTGCCCGACTGGGTGTTGCGCGACGTTCGCTATCACGCCGACTATGTCACCCGCCCGCTGACGGCTGCGGGCCTGACCCGCCGCCTCTACGCCGCGACCCGCGAGGAGGATGCGCGGCGGCCATACATGGCCCATTTCCTGCGCCTCGGCCGGAGCGAGCCGGTCAAGCTGCAACGGGGCGTGTACGAGCTGGAGGCCGGCGCCTGAGGCGCGCCGCTCCCGCGGCTGGAGAGGGGCGCAGTAGAGGCCGATGCGTCGACGGAGGTCCGCCGCGGTCCTGCGGGCACAAGGCCGGGGTCCTTCCCGGGCCATACGAGCAGGGGCGCCGGAGGCGGCGGACAGGGGCTGCCCGGTTACTGGACGGCCGGCCGCCCGTTGCCGTCCGTCAGCCAGGCGGGGCGCAGCGTTTCCAGCCATCCGGGCATGTCCTGAAGGCTTGCCGCGCTGGCCAGTTGCTCGGGCACTTCCGGTGCCGCGGCCGTCGTCTTCGCCGGGGCCTCGGGTGCTTGCTGTGCCGCATTCGGATTTTCGGCCGCGTCGATCGCGGTGAAGTCGAACAGGACCGGGATCCTTGCGATCTCTTCGAAACCGCGCCGGCCCGCGGGCCGCGAGCGATGCGCGCCCAGCAGCGTCAGCCAAGTCGCGATCTGATGGCCGAGCATCGCCGGCGATTCGATCGTGCCCACCAGAAGATCGGTGATCGTGCCCAGCATCAGGACGGTGACCAGAGCCGCAAGGATCCAGCGCAGGCCGTGCATCCGCGCCCGCAGCCCCTCTGCCGTGCCGGGCTTCGATCGCCCGCGGCGCGCCATCGCCGCGAGGTCGGCCGCCGGTGCGGCATCCGCCTTTGCCCGCCGAATCCGGGAGGCGCGCGCCTCGAAGCTCTCGATTGATGCGTGATTCATGACAATTGATGTCTGATTTGCCGGAATGTCGCTGTAGGATGACAGCGCTTCCTGTCAATATTATGGCGGTGCGGAGCCGGCGCGCCGTGTCGTCACAACCGCGCCACCGCCGCGCCGCGGGGGGCGGGGGGCAACAGGCTGACCCCCTGTGCCAGCCACCCGTTGGCCGGAACGGAGCATTGGTCGCGACCGCCTGCGTTGATGTTCCCCGGCCACAGAGCGGCCGGCAGAAGACGCATCCAGGTCCCCAGCATCACGCTGATGGCTTCGGGCACCGCCGAGGGGTCGGTCGCCGGCGGATAGGGCGGACGCGGTCCGCTGAACAGCGCCGCGTCGATATGGAGCCGGCCGCTGTAGAGGTCGCTCCAGCCTTCGCTGACCGCGGGCGGCGGGGCCTCGATCCGGGCGAAGCGGAAGGGGAGCGTG
>JASBUM010000440.1 GCA_030147905.1 Acidimangrovimonas sp. | reverse complement strand
CTATGAAGGGGCGCCGGTCTCGGTGGCGGGCTATCTGTCGGTGGTGACCAAGATCGCCGCCTTCTTCGCGCTGGCGCAGGTGCTGCGCGATCTGCCGGCCGCGACCGGCTGGCCGGTGATCGTGGCGGTGATTGCCGCGGTGACGATGACGCTCGGATATCTTGCCGCGCTGGTGCAGCGCGATCTTGTGCGGCTGATGGCCTATTCCTCGATCGCGCAATCGGGCTATCTGCTGATGGCGATCGCCGCCTGGGGGGCCTCGACGCTCGCGCCGCGGGGGCTGATCGTCTTCTCGGCCGCATATGCCGCGATGAATCTCGGCGCCTTCGCGATCATCCTCGCGGCGGGTCGGAGGCTGGAGGATCTTGACGGTTTCGGCCGCCGGGCGCCGGCGCGGGGGATCGCAATGGTGCTGTTCCTGCTGTCCCTGACCGGCATTCCGCCGCTTTTCGGCTTCGTCGGCAAGTTCTATCTTTTTGGTGCGGCAATGCAGGCGGGCTTTGGCTGGCTGGCGCTGGTGGGTATCGTCAATACGGTCGTCGGGCTTGCCGTCTACCTGCGCATGCTGGTGCCGCTCTACCGCCCTCCGGCCACCGGGGCCGAGCCGGTCGCCGTGCCCGCGCAAGGCCCTGGGCGCGACAGTTGGCTGGGCGCGGTCTGGATCGCCGGCGGAACGGTCACGCTGCTTCTGGGCGTTTTCGCGACGATCCTGCCCTGATGCTCTGGCGGGGCGACGGCGACGGGCTGCCGTCCCGTCGCGGTATGCCGGACTAGGCGTGCGCCGGCGGCGTCCCGGCGGCAGGTTGCGCAGCCGGCGCGTCGGTGCCCTCGGCCTCGGCCCACAACGCACCGATAAGGGGACATGACACCTCGCCGGTCTGCGTCGCGCAGGCCGTCACCAGGGTTTCCAGGACGGCCTCCAGCCGTTCGAGATCGTGACGCCGGGCGCGCACATCCGCCAGCTTGCGTTCCGCCAGCCCCCGCGCCTCGTCGCAGCCGGTCCCGTCCTCGAGGCGCAGAAGCTCGCCCACTTCCGCCAGATTGAGCCCCAGACGCTGCGCCGATTTGATGAACCGCACGCGCGCCGCATCACCCATCCGATAGCGCCGGATCCCGCCATAGGGACGCGGCGGCTCGCGCAAGAGCCCCTTGCGCTGGTAGAACCGCACCGTTTCGACGTTCACGCCCGCGTTCGACGCAAGCATTCCGATCGTCAGTCCCCGTTCAGCCATATCCTGCCCGTCCCGTCTTGAGTCCGTACCGCGCTACGGAACTATAGTTGTCGCCATACGATTCGGCGAGTCGCCGGCGGTCCCGCCGCGGCGGCCCGGCCGAGAGCAGAAGCGAGGCAGCGAGAATGCGACAGACCGGTCACGAACTCATCATCACCGGCATGACCTGCACGGGTTGCGCCGAGCATGTCGCCAAGGCGCTCGAGGGCGTGCCGGGTGTGGTGCAGGCGCGCGTGGACTACCCGGCCGGACGCGCAGAGGTCACGGCCGCCGGAGAAGTCTCCGTCACGGCGATGACGGACGCGGTCGAGGCCGCCGGCTATCACGCACGGCCCGCCGCGCAGACGCGGGCCGGCGCGGAGGATCCCGCCGACACCGTTCAGCCGCTGCGGGCACCGTCGGATGCCCCGGCAGGTGGCGGTGCGGGGCATGTCGTCGTCATCGGCAGCGGCGGGGCCTCGATGGCGGCGGCGCTGAAGGCCACCGAGCGGGGCGCGCGCGTGACATTGATCGAGCGCGGAACCATCGGCGGAACCTGCGTCAACATCGGCTGTGTGCCCTCCAAGATCATGATCCGTGCCGCGCATGTCGCCCATACCCGACGCCACAGCCCCTTTGACGACGGCATCGCGGCCCGTGAACCGGCGATCGACCGGCCGCGCCTGCTGGATCAGCAGAATGGACGGGTGCGCATGCTGCGGGCCGCGAAATACGAGGACATTCTTGCCGGCAATGCCGCGATCACGGTGGTCCGCGGCAGCGCCCGTTTCGACGGCGCCCGCAGTGTCACGGTCGAGCGGCACGACGGCCGGGTGGAACGGATCGGCTTCGACGCGGCCTTCATCGGCACGGGTGCGCGCCCGGCCATCCCGCCCATCACCGGGCTTGACGAGACACCGTTCTGGACCTCGACCGAGGCGCTGGAAAGCGACGAGATCCCCCCGCGACTGGCGGTGATCGGCTCCTCCGTCGTTGCGGTGGAGCTGGCCCAGGCCTTCGCGCGGCTGGGCAGCAGGGTCACGATCCTGGCGCGCAAGCGGCTGTTCTCGCACGAAGATCCGGCGATCGGCTCGGCGCTGGCAGAGGCACTGCGCGACGAAGGCATCACCATCCGCGCCGGCGTCACCGTTGCCGCGGTGCGCCATGCCGACGGGCTCTTCACGCTGGACACGGGTGAGGACAGCCTGGAGGCGGAGCGGCTTCTGGTGGCGACAGGGCGGATCCCGAACACCGAGGCCCTCGGCCTCGACACGATCGGGGTCGAGACGCACGGTGGCGCGATCGTGGTGAACGCGCGGCTGGAGACGAGCCAGCCGGGGATCTATGCCGCCGGCGACTGCACGGACCAGCCGCAATTCGTCTACGTGGCCGCCGCCGGGGGGGCACGCGCGGCGACCAACATGACCGGCGGCAGCGCCCTTCTCGACCTCGGCGCCATGCCCGCCGTCGTCTTCACCGATCCGCAGGTCGCGACCGTGGGGCTCTCGGAGGCGCAGGCACGCGATGCGGGCCTTGCCACCGACAGCCGCGTGCTCTCGCTCGACAACGTGCCGCGCGCCCTGGTCAACTTCGACACCCGCGGCTTCATCAAGATCGTCGCCGAGGCCGAAACCGGGCGCATCCTCGGGGTCTCCGCCGTCGCCGCCGAGGCGGGCGAGATCATCCAGTCCGCCGCACTCGCGCTGCGCGCGGGCTTCAGCGTGCATGATCTGGCCGATCAGCTGTTTCCCTATCTGACCATGGTCGAGGGGCTCAAGCTTTGCGCGCAGACCTTCACCAAGGATGTCAGCCAGCTCTCCTGCTGCGCGGCATGACCCGCGCGGCGCGAACCGAAACCAACGAGAGGGTCGATACGATGACCAGAAACAACAACCATCCGGAACCCGGACGGCCACGCGGGATCGCGGCCGCGCCGCTGGCGGCCGTGCTGGCCGCGGCCCTGACCGTCGCGCTGGGCTTCGGATCCGCCAATGCACCAGTGGCTCGCGCGCAGACAGCCGCGGGGGCCGCGAACGCACCGGCCGCGCCCGCCGCCACGTTCGTCACCCCGCAGGGGCGCAAGGTCGCGATATCCGACTACCGCGGCAAACCCCTGATGCTGTGGCTCGTCTCGACGTGGTGCTCCAGTTGCTCGGCGGGGATCCTGTCGATGGAAGGCAAGGCCAAGGAGCTGGAAAAGCTCGGCCTGCAGGTGGTCGTGCTGCGAAATTACAAGAACGTCGGCTACCCGGGGCCGAATATCGTCGATTTCGTCGATCAGGTTATGCCGAAGGGCGCGACGCCGCCGGCCAACTGGACCTTGGGCGAGGCAACGAAGGGGCTCGATACCGCCTATAACCGCCGCCATTATCCGGATGTCTATTTCCTGATCGACCGGCAGGGGCGGGTCGAGGCGGTGGACGGCGCGCCCTCGGCGACGATGGACCGCATTCTCGCCTTCGCCAAGAAGCAGCAGGCCGCGAGGGTCGGGGGATGAGCCGTTTCCTCGAAGGTCTGGGGCTGGCCCTGCGCGATCGCACGGGCCGGTGGGTGGCGATCGCGGGTTTCGCGGTTCTCTTTGCGCTATACGCCGTGACGCTGCCGGCGGTGTTCACCGGCGGGCGGATGGGCTGGGTCAGCCTCCAGTTCCTGACCCCGCTTCAGGCGGTGATCGCCGCCGCGCTCGCGCTTACGCTGGCGCTCACGCTGGCAATCATGACGATCCTGCTGCGCGACGGACGCCGGGCCTCGCGCGCCGCCGCCAGCGGCAGTGCCGCGGTCGGGCTGATCACGCCATTCCTGTGCTGCAGCCCGTTGCTGCCAACGCTTCTGGGCAGTGCCGCGCTCGTGTTCCCGGCGCTGGCCAATGCCGCGGCCGGCACGGTACAGGGATTCATCGCCACGCATGAGACCGAGATCCTGCTGGTCTCGGTGCTGCTGGGTCTGTTCGCGCTCTATCAGAACGCCCGCCGCCTGGCAGAGGGGCAGACATGCCGTCTCCCGCCCGCCGGCGGATTCGGCGCAAGGCACGACCCCGGCAATTGAGCGTCGTGATCGGGCGAAGGGAAGATGCCGGGGCGGGCGGATGCAGCGCCCCGGCGAAAGCTAGAAATCAAGCCCCAGATCGACGATCGGCGCCGAATGGGTCAGCGCGCCGACCGAAATGAAATCGACCCCGGTCGCGGCGACCTCGCCGATCCTATCAAGCCGCATGTTGCCCGAAGCCTCGAGCACCACCCGCCCGGCCGCGAGCGCCACCGCGCGCGCCAGATCTTCCGTCGTCATGTTGTCGAGCAGCACGACATCGGCCACGCCCGTCGAAAGAACCTCTTCGAGCTGGTCGAGCCGGTCCACCTCGATCTCGATCCGCATCATGTGCGAGCGGGCCCGCCCCGCGGCGGCAAGAACCGCGCCGATCCCGCCCGCGGCCGCGATGTGGTTGTCCTTGATGAGGATCGCGTCCGACAGCCCGTAGCGATGGCTGGAGCCGCCGCCGTGCCGCACCGCCTCCTTCTCCAGCACACGCAGCCCCGGCGTGGTCTTGCGGGTGCAGGTGATCCGC
>JASBUM010000437.1 GCA_030147905.1 Acidimangrovimonas sp. | reverse complement strand
CTCGGGCGGCTGGCAGGCGCTGGCCGACAAGATCCGCCCCGACACGGTGCGCGCCTTCTACTTCTCGGTGGCGCCGTCGCTGTTTGGCGATCTCGCGCAGCGGCTGCACGAATACGGCGTCGCCAATCCCGACAGCCGGATTGTGGTGGAAAAGCCCTTCGGCCGCGATCTGGAGACGGCGCGCGCGCTCAACCGCGTGCTGGCCGAGCATTTCGACGAAAGCCAGATCTACCGGATCGACCATTACCTGGGCAAGGAGACGGTGCAGAACCTGATGGCGGTGCGTTTCGCCAACATCCTGTTCGAGCCGCTGTGGAACGCCCAATACGTCGATCACGTCCAGATCACCGTGGCCGAGACCGTCGGCGTCGGCGGCCGCGGCAGCTATTACGACCGCGCCGGGGCGATGCGCGACATGGTCCAGAACCACATGATGCAGCTTCTGTGCCTGATCGCGATGGAGGCGCCCTACAAGTTCGACCCCGACGCGGTGCGCGACGAGAAGCTCAAGGTGATCCGCGCGCTCGACCCGGTGCCGCACGAGGATATCGTGCGCGGCCAGTACCGCGCCGTCCCGCGCGAGAAGGGCCGCGACGACCCATCCTATCAGGAGGATGTCGACAACCCCCAGTCGTCCACCGAAAGCTATGTCGCGCTGAAGGTGCGGGTGTCGAACTGGCGCTGGCAGGGCACGCCCTTCTATCTGCGTACCGGCAAGAAGCTGCGCGCCCGCGCCTCCGAGATCGCGATCTTCTTCAAGGAGCCACCGCATTCGATCTTCGGCGACGAGGAACGCTGGCGCGCCAATGTGCTGACCATCCGGCTGCAACCGAACGAGGGGATGGATCTTTCGGTGATGATAAAGGAGCCGGGTCCGGGCGGCATGCGGCTGACCGATGTCGGGCTCGACATGTCCTTTGCCGAGGCCCTGGGCGATGATGGCGCCGATATCCCCGACGCCTACGAGCGGCTGATCATGGATGTGATCCGTGGCAACCAGACGCTGTTCATGCGCGGTGACGAGGTCGAGGCCGCCTGGGCCTGGACCGATCCGATCATCGCCGGATGGGAGGAACGCGGCGACCGGCCGAAGGGTTACGATCCGGGGTCGAGCGGGCCCGAGGATGCCTTGATGCTGCTGCATCGCGACGGCCGCCGCTGGCGGGAGATCAGGTGATGAAGCTACAGGAATATCCCGATCGCGACATGATGATGCTGGCGGTCGCCAACCGGATCGCTGGCGAGCTGGGCGATTTCCTGCGCCGCAACGACCGGGCCTCGCTGTGTCTGCCCGGCGGCACCACGCCGGCACCGGTCTACGACGTGTTGCGTGATATCGACCTGGCCTGGGAGAAGGTCGCGGTCTTTCTCAACGACGAACGCTGGGTCGACGAGGACGCCCCGCGCTCAAACACCCGGCTGCTGCGCAAGCATCTGTTGACGGGCCGCGCGGCGGCGTCGCGTTTCGTGCCGCTTCATGCCCCCGCCGAAACGCCCGAGGAGGTGCTTGACGATCTTGCCGCGGGGATCGCGCCGCATCTGCCGATCTCGGTTCTGCTGCTGGGGATGGGGGCCGACATGCACACCGCCTCGCTCTTTCCCGGCGCCGACCGGCTTGAGGAGGCGCTTGATCCCCATGCGCCGATCCTG
>JASBUM010000434.1 GCA_030147905.1 Acidimangrovimonas sp. | reverse complement strand
GCCGGTTTGACATTCGCGACATTGCGAAAGGCGCGCTTCAGCTCCGCCTGAAGCTGCGCCTCGGCGCCACCCGCAAGGACCTTCGCGACGAAGGTGCCGCCCTCTTCCAGAACGTCGAAGGCGAGCGCCGCCGCCGCCTCGCAAAGCGCCATGATGCGCAGGTGGTCGGTCTGCTTGTGGCCCGAGGCGGCGGCGGCCATGTCGCTCATCACCACGTCGGCGCGCCCGTCAAGCCAGAGCTTGATCCGCTCGTCCGCGCCCTCGGAGAGAAAATCGAGCTGATGAATCTCGGCCCCCGGAATCGGATCGACCTCCTGCAGGTCCACCCCCAGCACCCGGCCGGCGGGCTTTCCCGTCCGTTCGGCAAGCGCGTTGACGCGCGCCACAGCCACCTGGCACCAGCCGCCGGGCGCGCAGCCCAGATCGACCACGCGGGCGCCAGGGCGCAGAAATCCGAACCGGTCGTCGAGATCGCGGATCTTGAAGGCGGCGCGGCCACGGTAGCCTTCGCGCTTCGCCGCCTGGACATAGGGATCGTTGAGCTGACGTTCGAGCCAGCGCGTGGAACTGAGCTTGCGCCCCCGTGCGGTCTTGACCTTGACGCGCAGTTCGCGCTGCCCGCGGCCGGACCCGTCCGAGGCTTTTGTATTCATGTATCCGCTCCGTCGTTGAGCATGCCATCCGCGCTCATCTGCGCGTAGAGAAGCCCCTCGCGCAGACCTCGGTCGGCGACCGAAAGCCGGTCGGTCGGCCAGATCCTGACCAGCGCCTGCAGGATCGCCGCGCCCGACATGATCAGCGTATGCCGGTCGCGCCCGATCCGCGGGTCGCTCCGCCTGCCCTCGGGGCCGAGGACGAGATAGTCGCGGATGACGCGGTCGATCTGTTCGCTGGTCATCCGCAGGCCGTCAACCTTGTTGCGGTCGTAGCGGCGCAGCCCGAGGAAGGAGGCCGCCACCGTCGTCACCGTGCCCGAGGTCCCGATGATCTGGAAACCGTCGCGCGGGGGCGCGCTGCTGTAGGGGACGAAATCGGCCAGCTTCTCTTCGAAGAACCAGCTCATCAGCGCAAAGCGCGCCGAATCGTCGTCGACGTCTTGGAACTGGTCGCGCAGCGTCGCCACCCCCAGCGGCACCGAGATCCAGTCCACCACCCGCGCGCCGCCCGCCGTGCCGGCCGCGCCCAGTTCGGGGCCGATCTGCATGATCGAGGCCGCGCGCAGCGGTGGCGCCACGCCCGACAGATCGATCCAGACCAGCTCGGTCGAGCCGCCGCCGATATCGACGACCAGAAGCTGTTCGGTCCGCGCGGACACCAGCGGCGCGCAGGAGATCACCGCCAGCCGCGCCTCTTCGGCGGGCGGGATGATTTCAAGCTGCAACCCGGTCTCGCGCCGGACCGCGCGGATCAGCTCGCGCGCATTGCGCGCCCGGCGGCAGGCTTCGGTCGCCACCAGCCGCATCCGGCGCACGGCGTGCTTCTCGATCTTGCGCTGGCAGATTCGCAGCGCCTGCACCGTGCGCCCCATCGAGGCGCGCGACAGCCGCCCCGAGGCCTCCAGCCCGGCACCGAGCTGAACCGCCTTGGAAAAGCTGTCGATCACATGAAACTGATGCCCGTTCGGCTGCGCGATCAGCATCCGGCAGGAGTTGGTTCCGAGGTCGAGCGCCGCGTAAAGCGGCATCGACGTTGATTGATTGGGGCGGCGCAGCTTGACCGTCGAGACACGATCGCCGATGTCAGGGAGCGCGTCCGCACCCAGGGGACGCTCGGGCGGCATCCGGATCGCCCTCCGATTTCGAGTTGCCTCAACCTACCCAGTGGCGGACGCGCGCGCAAGCGTCAGGCGACTGCCCGCGCGGCACCCGTGCGATCGGCCCGGAGGTTCGAACGGGCCCGCCGACCCCGCCGGAAGCCCGCCATTCATGAAAACCATGAGGATTTTTCAGAAAGCACCCGGTGGCGGCTGCGTCCGGGCTGGGGTAGAAATTGATCCGCCGCGGGTCGCTCATGATGCGACTATGGTCGAAATCCGGCGACGCGGCGCACCGCCGCGCCCGTAAAAGGGGCCAGACATGAATGCGAGAATCAGATGCCCGAGGTGACCATCGTCTACTGGCGCGACATTCCCGCCCAGGTGATCGTCGGCAAGGGCCGCCAGGCGGGCAAGCGTGCCCTGTCCGAACGGTTCGAAAAGGCCATCGACCGCTGCGCGATGAAGGTTGGCGCGCGCGACAGCGATGCCTATCTGGCAGAATGGCGGCGGGTATCGCAGGGGCCAGCCGAAGGCGCGCCCGACGCGATCGCCGAGGCCGTCGCCGCGCGGCTCGAGGACGAACATGACGATGCGCGGCTGCGGGCGCTGATCGCGCAGGACGGATGGGCCCGGAAAGCGGGCGTGTGAAGACCCCGGTGCCGCAGGGCCGGGTGCCGCAGTCCGGGGCCCGAACCCGGTGCCAGTGAAGGAGTTCGTGATGGCGCTTCTGAATTTTCGTCGCCCCGATGCCAAGTCGGACGCCAATGCAGACGCGCGGTCCGCACAGCCCGGCGCGACACCGGCCGATCCCGGGGCGACGGCGGCCTTCGTTCAGGGCGCCTCGATCGAGGTGATGCCGCGCACGGCCGCCAAGGTCGAGGATTTCCGCCCCCTCCTGCCCGCGGGCACCCGCGTCTACATCGCCCATATCGACGGCACCCCGATCGCGGAGATGGTCGCCACCGCTCGGCGCCTGCGCGCCGAGGGCTTCGAGCCGATGCCGCATTTCCCCGCCCGCATCATCGCCGATCGTGCCACGCTGGCCGACTGGATCGCGCGTTATCGCGGCGAGGCGGACGTGCGCCAGGCGCTGGTGCTCGCCGGCGGCGTGGCACGGCCGGCCGGGGTGTTCTCCAGTTCGATGGAATTGCTCGAGACCGGGCTTTTCGACGGGTTCGAGCGGCTGCATGTCGCCGGCCATCCCGAGGGCAACCGTGACATCGACCCCGACGGCGGCGACCGCATGGTCATGGCGGCGCTGCGCTGGAAACAGGCCTTCTCGGAGCGGACCGACGCCAGGATGGCGATCGTGACGCAGTTCTGCTTCGAGCCCGCGCCGGTGATCGCATGGACCGAAAGGCTGGCCGCCGAGGGCATCGCGCTGCCGGTGCATATCGGTGTGGCGGGTCCGGCAAAGCTTCAGACGCTGATCAGGTTCGCCATCGCCTGCGGCGTGGGGCCCTCGCTCGGGGTTTTGCAAAAGCGCGCGCGCGACGTGACCCAGCTGTTGATGCCCTTCGAGCCCGACGAATTCGTCGGCGCGCTTGCCGCGCACAAGGCCGCCCGCCCCGCCTTCGGCATCGAGGCGGTCCATTTCTTCCCGCTCGGCGGCATCACGGCCAGCGCCGCATGGCTTCAGCAACATGGCGCAGAGGCCGCGCGCCCGGCCGCCGAGGCGTGACGACCCAGTCGCGGCACCGAGACTGACGCCGCCGCCGAGACATAACGACAAGGACAGGCAATGACCCGCACCGTCATCGAATCCAAGACCCGCACCGTCACCATCGGCTTTGACGAGCCCTTCTGCGTGATCGGCGAGCGGATCAACCCCACCGGACGCAAGAAGCTTGCGCGCGAACTGGAGGCGGGCGAATTCGGCACCGTCGAGAAGGACGCCATCGAACAGGTCGCCTGCGGGGCGATGGTGCTCGATGTCAATGCGGGCGTGGTCTACAATTCCAACCCCGATCCGAACCAGACCGAGCCGCCGCTGATGACCCGGATGATCGAGATGGTCCAGGGGCTGGTCGACGTGCCGCTGTGCATCGACAGCTCGGTTCCCGCCGCGCTCGAGGCCGGGCTGGCCGCGGCCGAGGGCCGGCCGCTTCTGAACTCCGTCACCGGCGAGGAGGAACGGCTTGAACTGGTGTTGCCGCTGGTGAAGAAATACAATGTGCCGGTGGTCGCCATCTCGAACGACGATACCGGCATCTCGATGGATCCAGACGTGCGTTTCGCCGTCGCCAAAAAGATCGTCGAGCGCGCCGCCGATTTCGGCATTCCCGCCCATGACATCGTCGTCGATCCGCTGGTGATGCCCGTGGGTGCGCTGGGTTCGGCGGGCATTCAGGTCTTCACCCTGGTGCGGCGGCTGCGCGACGAGCTGGGCGTGAACACGACCTGCGGGGCCTCGAACATCTCCTTCGGGCTGCCCAACCGGCACGGGATCAATGCGGCCTTCCTGCCGATGGCGATCGCCGCCGGCATGACCAGTGCGATCATGAACCCGATGCGCAGGGTCGAGATGGAGGCGATCCGTGCGGCGAACTTCCTGATGGACCATGACGCCAATGGCGCCGAATGGATCCGCTTCGCGCGCGTGGTTGACGCGGTCGAGGGCGGCCAGAGCTTCATCGATGCCTCGCGCGAGGCGGCGGCTGCAGCAGCAAGCGGACGTGGTCGCGGCGGACGCGGTGGCCGTGCCGGGCGTGCTGCGGCCCGCGCGGCCCAGACCGGAAGCTAGGCCGGCTTGCGGCCGGTCGCCCCCGGTCGCTGGCGCTGCGCGAGCTATTGCGGACGGGTGGTTTCGCGGGGGCGCCGCCCCCGCACCCCCGCGGTATTTCGCCCGAAAGAAGAGGCGGATTTCCTGCAGTCATGTCTGGGTGCGGGTTGGACACGCACGTACCGGGTCGAGAGTGGCCCGACCGGACCGATCTGCGGCCCGGCCGGCGAAGTTCGGTTTGACCTTGGCCCGGCTTCACCCCAGATTGCGGCCGGAAGGGACAGATTCGCCCCCTTCGGCCCCGCGCGCGAGGAGCACCGTCCTGACCGAGAAATCTCCACCGTCCCGGCTGCGCCGCATCGGCCGCATCGCACTGCGCATCGCGATCATTCTGGTGATCGCCTATCTGCTGCGCGATCTCATCGGCTGGGCGCATGGCGCGTTGTCGGGGCTGAACCCGAAGCAGAGCGGAATCGGGCTTTATCTATTGATTGCCGCCATCCTGTCGGTCTATGCGCTGATGCTGGCAATCCCCTTCGTGCCCGGGATCGAGATCGGGATCACCCTGGTGGTTTTGCGCGGCCCCTCGATCGTGCCGGCGGTCTATCTGACCACGGTGGCAGGGTTGTTGATCGCCTATCTGGCCGGCCATTACCTGCCCTATGCGTGGCTGCGGCGCGGATTTGCGGCATTGCGGCTGCAGAAGGCGGAGAATCTGGTCGAACGGATCGAACCGCTGCAACCGGCCGAGCGGCTGGCCTTCCTGCATGACCGCCTGCCCGATCGGCTTGCGCCGCTGGTGGCCGGGTGGCGCTATGTCTTTCTGGGGGTGCTGTTGAACGTGCCGGGCAATGCGTTGATCGGGGGCGGCGGTGGCATCATGATGGTGGCGGGGCTTAGCCGGTTGTTCACGCCGCTGGCGACCATCGCGACGGTGGCGCTGGCGCTGGCGCCACTGCCGATTCTGATATGGGTCTTCGGGCCGGAGGTATTCCAGAGCCTACCGCATCTGTAAGGGCTTGCCGCAGACGGGCGCGCGGCTGCCGGAAGCAGACATCCGGGGCGGCGGGGACGGGCCTATACCGGGCGGGACCGGGACCGGGGCGCGCTCTCCCGGGCCGGGTGCCAGAGGCAAAATGTCGGAGCCAGAAGGATGAGGCACGCATGAACGACAGCAAGGACCGCGGCGATGATGGGGCCGGCACGCCGGCGGGGGAGCCGTTGGTGATCTTCACACCTTCGGGCAAGCGCGGGCGGGTGCCCGCCGGCACCACCGTGCTGGCCGCGGCGCGACGGCTGGGGGTCGATCTGGATTCGGTCTGCGGCGGGCGCGGCATCTGCTCCAAATGTCAGGTCAGTCCGGGCCACGGCGCCTTTCCCAAGCACGGGGTGACGGTGGGCGATGACGCGCTGTCGCCTTGGAACGCGGTCGAGGAACGCTATCACGCCAAGCGCGGGCTGAAGGCCGGACGCCGGCTGGGGTGCCAGGCGCAGGTCCTCGGCGATGTGGTCATAGACGTGCCGCCCGAAAGCCAGGTCCACAAGCAGGTCGTGCGCAAGGCGGCGACGGCGCGCGACATCGTCATGGACCCGGCGACGCGGCTATATCTCGTCGAGGTCGACGAGCCGGACATGCACGAACCCTCGGGCGATCTGGAACGTCTGGCCCGTGCGCTGGCCGAACAATGGGGCATCGAGGCGATCGCGGTCGAGCCTGCGGTGCTGCGCGTCCTTCAGCCGGCCCTGCGGCGCGGGAAGTGGCGGGTGACGGTAGCACTTCATCACGGCAACCGCGACAGCCGGCCGCGTCTGGTCGGTGTATGGCCGGGCTTCGACGAAGGCGGGATCTACGGCCTTGCGGTGGATCTCGGCTCGACCACGATCGCGGCCCATCTGTGCGACCTGCGCGACGGGCGGGTTCTGGCCTCGGGCGGGGTCATGAACCCCCAGATCCGCTTCGGCGAGGACCTGATGAGCCGGGTCTCCTATGCCATGATGAATCCGGGCGGCGACGTCGAGATGACAGCCGCGGTGCGCGACGCGCTCAACGATCTGGCGCGCGCGGTGGCCGCCGATG
>JASBUM010000431.1 GCA_030147905.1 Acidimangrovimonas sp. | reverse complement strand
CCTGCCCGATCCCCAGGCCCTGGCCGCCTGGTCCGACGTGCTGGTACTGGCGCTGTCGGCCTCGGCAGACAGCCGCGGCATCGTCGATGCCTCGGTGCTGCAGGCGCTGGGACCCGCGGGGGTTCTGGTCAATATCAGCCGCGGCAGCAACATCGACGAGGAAGCCCTTCTCGATGCGCTCGAGAGCCGCGCCATCGCCGGCGCCGCGCTCGATGTCTTCGCGACCGAGCCGCGGATCGACCCGCGCTTTCTCGCGCTCGACAACGTGGTATTGCAGCCGCACCACGCCTCGGCCACGGTCGAGACGCGCCGCGCCATGGGGGAATTGTGGCGCGCCAACCTTGCCGCCCATTTCGCTCAACGGTCTCTACCCTCGCCGGTGCTGTGAACGCGGCGCGCGGGCGATCCCCGGCTGCGCGCCGGAAAATCTCCGTTCGGCGGGCGCGATCACGGCTGGCCTCCGCGCGCAATCGCGATACATAGGCAACCACGATGGAACGGCGCCCGCATGACGGCGCGCAGCCATGCGCGAAGGCCCCCGCATGCGGCAAGAAGAAGGCACCGAACGGATGAGCAAAGCACAAATCGGCCTGGTCGGCCTGGGCACAATGGGCGCAATGCTGGCGCTGAACATCGCCGAGAAGGGTTTCGACGTCGCGGTGTGGAACCGGCGTGACGACGTCACCCGTCGCTTCCACGACGAGGCCGGCGCCCTTGCGGACCGGATCGTTCCGGCGCAATCGCTGATCGCGCTGGTCGAGGCGATCGCGCCGCCGCGGGCCATCTTGCTGATGATCCCGGCGGGCGATCCGGTGGACGAGATGATGACCGCGCTCGCCCCCCTGCTGGACGCGGATGATCTGGTCATCGACGCGGGCAACGCCAATTTCCACGACAGCGACCGGCGCGCGCGCGAAGCCGCCGCCAAGGGGCGCAAGTTTCTCGGCATCGGCGTATCCGGCGGCGCCGAGGGCGCACGTCACGGCCCCTCGATCATGGCCGGTGGCGACCGGGAGGCATGGGAACGCGTGGCCCCGATCCTGACCGCGATCGCGGCGAAGTTCGACGGCAAGCCCTGCGCCACCTACATGGGACCCGGCGGCGCGGGCCATTTCGTCAAGACGGTGCACAACGGCATCGAATATGCTGACATGCAGATGATCGCCGAAAGCTATGGCGCGATGCGTGACGGGCTGGGCATGGATGCCGGCGCGATCGCCCGGACATTCAGCGAATGGAATGACGGCGCGCTGCAATCCTACCTGATCGAGATCGCGGGAACCGTCGCGGCGACACCGGACCCGCTGGGCGAGGGCGCGCTGCTCGACGCGATCCTCGACACGGCGGGGCAGAAGGGCACCGGGCGCTGGACAGTGATCGAGGCGCAGCACCTCGGCGCCCCGGTGGGCGTGATCGAGGCCGCGGTCGGCGCGCGCAACCTCTCGGCGCGGCGCGACGAACGTATCGCCGGCGAAAGGCGCTTCGGTCCGGCGCCACAACAGGTCGCAGCCGATGCGCTGCCGCTCGATCGGCTCGAGGGTGCGCTGATCGCCGGCAAGATCCTGTGCTATGCCCAGGGCTTCGAGATGATCGCGGCGGCGGCGGCATATTTCGACTGGCCGCTGCCGCTGCCCGAGATCGCCGAGGTCTGGCGTGCGGGCTGCATCATCCGCTCGGCGATGCTCGACGACATGGCCGCGGCGCTGCGCGAAAACCCCGGCACCAACCTGATGCGCGCGCCCGTCTTCGCCGATCACCTCGAACGCCACCACGCGGACCTGCGCGCGGTGGTGGCGCTGGCGGCACTGAACGGTCTGCCGATGCCGGCGCTGTCGGCGGGGCTGGCCTATTTCGACATCATGCGCACCGAACGTTCGACCGCGAACATGATTCAGGGGCAGCGCGACTTCTTCGGCTCGCACGGCTTCGACCGGCGCGACGGCAAGGACAGCCACCACGGCCCCTG
>JASBUM010000424.1 GCA_030147905.1 Acidimangrovimonas sp. | reverse complement strand
GATCGCGATCTTGAGCCCGCTTTCGCGCGCAATCGGCGCGGCGGCGAAACAGGCCAGCGCCACCGGCGGGGTGAGGTCGGCGAGAATGCCGAAATAGAAGACGAACATGTGGCTGACGATCAGCGGCACGCCAAGCGCAAGGAGCGCGGGCCCGGCGATCGATGAGGTAATGATGTAGTTGGGGATCGTCGGGATACCCATGCCCAGGATCAGGCAGGTGATCATCGTCAGGACCAGCGACAGGAACAGGCTGGACTTGCCCACGCCGACGACGAAATCGCCGAAGGTCGTGGCCGCGCCCGTCAACGTCATCGTCCCGATGATGACCCCCACCAGCGCGCAGGCGACCCCCACGGGAAGCGCCGTCTTCGCCCCTTCCGCCAGGCTGTCGCGGCACGCGGCCAGCGTCGCGCGTCCGCCGCGCGAGATGGCGCACCATGCCACAAGGACGGCCACCGCCGCGATCACGACGCCGATGCCGAACTGCAGGAAGGCCGCCGCCGAAAAGCCCAGACCGATCCAGAAGATATGGCGCAGGATGCCGGCGGGAAGGCCCAGCGCGATGGAACCGCCGAGGATAAGCATCACCGTCAGGGCAAGGCCGATCGTGCCCGCGTAGAGCGGCGTGTAGCCGGTGAACAGAAGATAGACCAGAACCGCGAGCGGAAGGATCAGATACCAGCCCTCGCGCAGTGCCCGGCGCGCCGAGGGAAGGCTATCGCGCGCCATGCCGCGAAGGCCGCGTCGACCGGCCTCCAGATGGACCATCCAGAAGGCCGACGCGAAATAGAGCACCGCCGGGATGATCGCTGCCTTGACCACCTCGAAATATTCGACCCCCAGCGTCTCGGCCATGATGAAGGCAACCGCTCCCATCACCGGCGGCATGATCTGGCCCCCCATGGAGGCCGTCGATTCGACCCCCCCGGCGAAGGCGGCCCGGTAGCCGAACCGTTTCATCAGCGGAATGGTGAATTGCCCGGTGGTGACCACATTCGCCACGCCCGATCCGGAGATCGTGCCCATCAGCCCCGAGGACACGACCGCGACCTTGGCCGCCCCGCCCTGGCGATGGCCGACCAGCCCCAGCGCGACATCGGTGAACAGCTTGATCATCCCCGCCTTCTCCAGAAAGGCGCCGAAGAGGATGAAGAGAAAGATATAGGAAGAGGAGACGTAGATCGGAATCCCGTAGATGCCCTCCGTCCCGAAGGACATCTGGTCGATCACCTGCGAAAAGGCATAGCCCCGCGTCTCGAGGGGGCCGGGCATGTACTGGCCGAAGAAATCATAGGCCAGAAAGACCGAGGCGATGATCGGCAGCGCCGGCCCCATGACCATCCAGGTGGCGGCGAAAACCACGACCAGCGCCGCCACCCCGATCACCGTGTCAAGCGTGTTGGGATCGCCCGAGCGCAGGATGAGCGGCGCGTATTCCACCCACTGATAGCCCGCCACCACGACCCCGGCCAGCGCCAGGGCCCAGGCCGCACCCCGCGCGGCCCGGCCGTAGCCATGGAGGAGCGCCATCAGCGGAAAGCCGAGAAGGCCGAGGAATCCGACATGGACCGCGCGCACGATCTGGCTCGGCAGCACCAGAAGATGCGCGGCGGTGGCGATCTGGAAAACCGAGAAGGCGACGGCGATCCAGAACAGAAGACGGCCCTGCCATCCGGGCGGAAAGCTGGGCGCGAGCGGGTCGTGCAGACCGAGGTCGGGATCGGCCGCGGCGGCTGGATGGGGACTGGCCGTCCCCGCCGGCCCTGCCGTGTCGGGCATCTGTGTGTCAGTCATCGGTAAATCGGACACGGGCGGATTGGCGCGGCCCGGGCCGCTGGCGCTGGATGGCATTCATGAAATCCCCGTCGTGATCACCGGGCGGCGGCGAGTGTATCGCCGCCGCCGCCCCGCACGGCTGTGTCTACATCAGGCCCTTTTCCTTGTAGTACTGGGCCGCGCCCGGATGCAGCGGGATCGGCATGCCCTTGAGCGCATTCTCGAGTTTGATGCGCGCCGCCGCCTGATGCGAGGCTTCCAGCGTCTTGAGATTCTCGAACAGAAGCTTGGTCATCTCGTAGGCGGCCTGGTTCGACACGCCCTTGCGGGTGACGAGGAAATTGACCACCGCGGCGGTCTGCACGTCCTGTGCCTGCCCGTCGTAGGTACCGGCCGGAATCGTCGCGCTGATATAGGGCGCGCCCAGCTTGTCAACGACCGACGCCGGCACCGAAACGATGGTGATCGGCACCGAGGCTGCCAGATCCTTGATCGAAGCCACGCCTAGGCCCGCCGATTGCAGCGTCGCATCCAGCTGGCGGTTCTTGATCAGTTCGACCGATTCACCGAAGGGAAGATATTCGGTCTGGCCGAGATCCTTGTAGCTCATGCCGGCGGCTGCGAAGATCGCACGCGCGTTCAGTTCGGTGCCCGACTTCGGCGCCCCGACCGACACCCTCTTGCCCTTCAGGTCAGCCAGCGAGTGGATCCCCGAATCCTTGGCCGCGACGATCTGGATGTAGTTGGGATAGATGGCTGCGATCCCGCGCAGCTTGTCGAGCTTCTTCTTGAAACCCGCGGCCTTGTCGCCTTCCCAGGCCATCTTGACGGAATCGCCCAGCGCAAAGGCCAGCTCCCCGCGTCCCTGCTGAAGCAGGTT